>JAAUTD010000383.1 GCA_012031845.1 Synechococcaceae cyanobacterium SM1_2_3 | reverse complement strand
TTTCCTGTGGGTGAATCTGGATCATCCCCATCATCAGCGGCAATCTGCGGTTCAGACCATTCACCCGCTCAATTACGGGCACGGGTCACACCATATAAAACTGCTATTTGTTCTGACCCAACAGCCCCCTTGTGGCTGGGCTACATTTGCGGTGTTTAGTGGGTATTTTCACCAGAGACTCACATGAGGGAATAGATTCGCGATCGATCTTGATCAGTTTTCCCACTCCGTTTTCATCCGTGATAACTATAAAAACATGTTAGGCCCAAGTTTGGTCAGGGCTTCAAAAGGCACTTCTACGCCCGTCATTAGTCCTGATTTAACGCCAGCGGGGCAATATTCTCCCAAAGTCTTCCCAAAGGCAGTGAAACTGCACAACGTACTGACAATGGCCATCGCAAGAGCCAGCTTTTCATGATTAAACCTCCCATTGCAGAATTGCCGATTAACAACACAATTCCGGCCCGTTACCGAGCCGGACGGATCGCCCTAACCTGCGTTAAGGATCATTCACCATACGGGCAGGGGTCACACCAGATAAAACAACTGTTTATACAAACCCAACAGCCCCCTTGCCCCGAATCAGGCGTATTCACTCGCACAAAAGCTTCATCTTTGGGAATAGAGTCGCTATCCACTTGTACGACCTTTATCGCCCCAGACTTATCAGAGAAAACCAATAAAACCGTGTGCGGTTCAACATTTTTCAGGGTTTCTACAGGCACTTCAACGCCAGTCATCTTCATGGTCTTACTCCTCGTGGTGTGAGATTAGAAATTCAAAACCAGCCGACCTAAAAAGGTGCGTTCCGGGATATACCGTGTATTCTCGGCTTCGCTCGTGATCTGAAAGGTGTAATCCTGATACCTGAACTTTCGATCCAGTAAATTATTCACCTCGAAAGATAACACGCCCCGGCGCTTGGGCAGGCGATAGCCGACGCCAGCATTCAGCAAGGTAAAGTTTTCGCTTTCGGTCGGCCGCACCATGATGGTTCGTGGATCAAGGAATTGCACCTCCTGATTCACATACACCACGCCTAGCCCGGCAAAAAAACCGGAAGGATCAAAGTAACGTATATCCAGCGGTAGACTGATAGTGCGGAGCCGATTCGGTGAAGAAGGAAAGAACAATTGACGCGAGGCGCCTTCTTCAACCTGGAACCCTTCATACAGCACCGACGCCGAAAGACTCCACTGCTCACTAGGCAGCCAGTTCAAATAGGCGCTATAAAAATTTTCCTGATCGCGCTCAATTTCATAAAACATGTCTCCCCGATTGCCAATCGGCACTTCGAGATCGCGGCGTAAAGCTTCCAGCCCGCCAAATAGATGGTTATTAAACCGGACATCCAGGCCAACGCCATAATTACTGGCGACGGTCATCGTAAAATTATTATAGAGCTGATTAAACCCAGCCACCTGAGTTGGTTCGATAGTTTGGTCAATCACATCAATATGTTGGGCGGTCTTAAAGGCGGCGGCGCGCAGGGAGATAAAATCATTGATCGCCCATTGCAGCCCCAGTTTTGGATAGAACTGGCTCAGATTTCGGGCCGGTTCTTCATCATCTTGATAGCTTAACCCAATCGTCCAGATTAAATTCTCCGGGAATTTGATATTGGCGTAACTGTACGCCATTTGCCGTTCTGCATTAACAGAAGCTTTGGTTTGAATATTCGTCCTCTCCAGCGAATAAGAGCCAAGCCCGGTCAGGATATTCACATCATTGGTTTTGTAGAGCAGTTGAGCTTCCGTCTGAGCGCCTTCAGATTCTAATCCTGTCCTGAAATTGACACTGGGAATCCTCAACGACGCCGCCCGATTCGCGTAAATGACCGAAGCGATGATCTGAGTTTCCGGGGACAGCGCATAACGGCCACCGATCCGAGCGGTATCCTGATCGGTCGAGCGGCGCACCTGTGCGGCGGAAGCAAAACTTCCATTGAAATTGAATCGGCGATCACCGAATTCCGAGTCCCGATGGCGATACTCGGCCTGGAGACTGAAATCCGGCGTTACCGCCATTTGCACAAACAGATTGTAGAGGTCGTTCTTCAGATCGTTATTCGGTCGGAAACCGTCGGTCTGGTAATGCGACTGGCCGATGCTATACGAAACCCGGTCGGTCACGCCCGACACGATCAGGTCATTGCTCAGCGTTTCCTCATTGCCGCCCGCGCCGGAGAAGAGCAGCGACGGTTGATCGCGGGTGAACAGCGGATTGAACTCATACAGCGAGGGGGTGAACGGGTCAGAATTGGGCATGAGCAACCGGGTTTCCGCCATTTGCGGAGAAACCGGCCTGGAATTGAGCGGTTGCAACAACTGGGCTTGCAGTAATTCACTGACCCGCGCCATTTCCCGCGCAGGCATCGTCGCATAGGTATCCGCCAGTAGCCGATGTGCGGAGGCATTGCCAGGATCGCGACTGACCGATTGCCAGCCTTCTTTCAAACCCAGTTGGGTAAAGCCCACTTCATTGTAAATCCGCCCCAACGTGGCCGACCGCGTTGCTTCATCCTCGTCCAGCAGCAAGCGGGAGCGATACACCGCCCGGTCATCATTCAATTCAATGGATTTTTCCAGATTCGCCACCGCTGCAATCGGGCGGTTGATGCTTTGCAGCCGAATCGCGTCATACAGATACGGGGTCGGATCACGCGGATCGAGTTTTTTAGCAATGTCCAAATACTTTTCCGTTCGCCGATCCTGCTTCGCTTCATAAAACGCCTTGCCGAGATAGCTGTTGTAGAGCGATACATTCGGTTCCAGCAGCGTCGCCTTGCGGATTTCTGCGATGGCCGCATCGGTCTGGTTATGGCGGAAATGCACCAGGCCCAATCCGAGATGCGGCAAACCTAAAGTTGAATCCTGGGCAATCGCGGCTTCAAAGGCAGCGCGGGCGGCTTTCACCTGATAACGCGCCAATTGAATAAAACCGCACACGGTATTGACGTGCGCATCATCCGGCGCTTTTTGCTTGGCGCGTTCGGCAAGTTTGAAGGCGTCTTGAGTCCGCCCCATGCCGAATAACAAACTGCTTTCCTGAATCAGGGCATGAGCGTTGTCGGGATCGAGTTGCGCCGCTTTTTGAGCGGCGGCTAAGGCCGCGTCCAAATCAAATTCGGCCTGCTTGACCAGACTCAGACTGAGATACGCCGACGGCGAGGCCGGATCGGCGGCGACCGCTCGTTCGGCATCGGCTAAGGCTTGCGCTTTCTGGTTTTGCACCAGCGCAATCGTGGAACGCAGCCCATAAGCCCGCGCATCGTTCGGATGGAGCGCCAGCGCCCGGTCGAGCGCCTGTCGCGCTTCCGCCACTCGACCATTTTGCAGAAGGGTTTGCGCCGCTTGGATCGAATCGCCCGTTGCCGGGCGCTCACGTCGGGATAGTAGAACGACCATTGCACCGCATCGAGCGGATTGAGCAACACCGACTTGCGCGGCGCTTCGCCCAATTTGACGGTCGCCTG
>JAAUTD010000382.1 GCA_012031845.1 Synechococcaceae cyanobacterium SM1_2_3 | reverse complement strand
GTCGCCCTGATTGATATTAAAGTTGCGCAAGCTATTCGCCAGCCGGTTGGCGCGCTCATTCAATTCGGCGTAATTGAGCCGTAATGTCGGCGTTTGCCGGTGCCTACTATGCCAGCGCATCCGGGCTGTAAATGGCTCGCCGCCGCAGGTAATCACCAATGTACATATTTTTCTCCTGATGCAATGTCGGCTAATCAGGCAGTCAGGTTTGCGCCGCAATTCCCAGTTCAGCAGTTTATCCAGCACCGCGTTGATATAGTCGGGGCGCCGGTTTTGGTAATCCAGATAATAGGCGTGTTCCCAGACATCAATCGTCAGCAATGGTTTTTGGCCGCGAACGAGCGGATTGTCGGCATTCGCCGTTTTAGTCACCATTAGCTTGTCGCCGTCTTTGACCAGCCAGGCCCAGCCACTGCCGAATTGACCGATTGCGGCCTTGATTAATTCGGCTTTGAAGGCGTCAAAATTGCCGAAGGACTGGTCAATCGCTGCGGCTAATGCGCCAGTCGGTTTACCGCCGCCTTTAGCCTTTAGGCTGTTCCAGTAAAGGTATGATTCCAGACTTGCGCGGCGTTATTGAAGATAGCCGCCTGGTCAGTTTTATTGGCGGTGGCCTTGATTACAGCTTCCAGTGATTGATCAGCAAAGGGTGTTCCGATAACCAGTTCATTCAGTTTGTTGACATAGCCTTGATGATGTTTGCCGTAATGAAAGCCGAGAGTTTGCGCTGAGATAGCTGGGCTCAGGGCGTTGTCCGGGTAGGGCAGAGGCGGCAGAGTAAAAGGCCCGCTGGCGGCATAAGCCGGACGGGAATGGTTGAGTGTTCCGCCTAATGCCAGCGCGGCGGAACCAGCTAATAGCGTGGTTATGAATTGGCGGCGATTTTGTTGAGAAAAAAACCGTGTGGTTGACATGATTGGGTCTCCTTAAGATTGAACGAAAGTATGCGCAAAGGATGCAGTTTGAAATGCAGGGCTGTCAGGTGAAGATTGTAGCTCAGTGTGAAATCTCGAATCATGGATGTTGTGGTTTGATCCTGTGATGACTCCGACGTATGCTTTTCAAAGTCTTATGAATCTCGACTGCTTCAAAGGAACCGTTGATGTCCGTCAATCCCCTCACCTTCAATTTTTCCAACAACGCCATCCGCGTTGTCATGATTGATAATATCCCGTGGTTCGTAGCGGTGGATGTGTGCGCGGCGATTGAGATTCGCAATCCGTCTGCTGCGCTAAAGCGCCTTGATGATGATGAACGTAAGTTATTGAAAAATAACTCTATAGATGTCGCAGATGGAGTTATAAATCAACAACTTAACGCAGAGCAGAAAATTAACATCATCAACGAATCCGGGTTGTACTCGCTGATCCTGACTAGCCGTAAGCCCGAAGCCAAGAATTTTAAGAAGTGGATTACTGCTGAGGTGTTGCCTGCCCTTCGCAGACATGGCAAGTATGAGATGCCGGATGCCGCCGCCGCGCCGTTCATCACGCTCACCAAAGATGATTTCGTTGACCTGATTCAAAGTTGCGTGACGGCGACCTTGCGCGCCGAGCGGGCTGTCGCTGGCGCGCGTCCCGATCAACTGGAACTTAGCGATTGGGAGAAGGGCGAGACCTTGCGTCTCTACAAAAATGGCGTGAGCGCAGTGGAAATTGCCTGCCTGATCAATCGTCCAATCAGCGCAGTGAACCATTTTTTGTCGCAGAACCGGCACGGCGGCAAGACCTACAACTGAGGACATTTAATCCTCCGAGAGATCACTATGCGCGACACGTTTCCTCTGCTGGTGAAAACTGATTTTCCTGGGATTTATCGTAGCCGTATTGAGACATTGCAAGCGAATTTGGGCTATCGCTGCAACCAGTCCTGCACCCATTGCCATGTTGCAGCCGGGCCTCAGCGCACCGAGGAGATGGATTGGGAAACGATGGAGTTGCTGCTCCGTTATCTCTCCCTGCACGAGATCGCAACGCTGGATTTGACTGGCGGCGCGCCGGAATTGAATCCGCATTTTCGCGCTTTGGTCGTTCGCGCCCGCCGTCAGGGCGTTCACGTTATTGATCGCTGCAATCTGACCATTCTGAACGAGCCTGATCAGACCGATTTGGCCGCTTTTCTGGCGGATCATGCGGTCGAGGTCACCGCGTCCCTGCCTTGCTATCTGGAGGAGAATGTTGACCAGCAGCGCGGCAAGGGCGTGTTTGAATCCAGTCTGGCCGGGTTGAGACAACTGAATGCGCTGGGCTACGGTCGGCCTGGCAGCGGTTTGACCCTGAGTCTGGTCTACAACCCGCTTGGCCCGGTTCTGCCGCCGGATCAGTTCGGGCTGGAAGCGGCCTATCGGCAGGAATTGGCCAATCGTTACGGGGTGGTTTTTCCAGATTGTTCGTGCTGGCGAACATGCCGATCCAGCGCTTTGGCAGCCAGTTGATTTCCAAGGGACAGTTTGCGCCCTACCTGGACTTGCTCAAGTCCGCCCATCGCGCTGAAAACCTGGCGGCGGTGATGTGTCGCAGCCTGATCTCGGTGGACTGGCAGGGTTATGTTTACGATTGTGACTTTAATCAAATGCTTAAGCTGCCGTTGGGCGCGGGTGGCGCCGGTCGCGTTCACCTGTCGGCGTTGCTGGAGCGGGATTTGACCGACGCCCGAATCCGGGTGGCTGATCACTGCTACGGCTGCACCGCTGGTCAGGGCAGCAGTTGCGGCGGGGCGCTGGACGCCGCATCCAGCAGCATGGCGGCTTGACCAAGCGTACTGCGGATTTCAGGGAAACCGCCTTTCCGCTGAAATTGATCCTCTCTCACTATCAGAAAATCTCTTAAGAACCCCCTCCGTGAGTTTTTAAGGCGACTTCTGACTGCCAACATAATGTAGGCGGGTCAGTCATTGACCCGCTCAAATCAGCTTTTTAGCGGGTTTTAGGCGGATTGCGCTGTTCCAGCGCAGTGACCAGCGACAGTCCGCCCAGCCGTTGCTTGGGCGGAATCAATAACGCCCGCCAGAATTCACCGCCCTTTCCAACTTTATGATCCAAGCGACAAGGCCCTATCCAGGCCGTTAGAGCGAGTCAGTTAGCCTGATCCTCCCCAAAGACCAACTGATTCATAAAACGTCTGTAATCGCCGCTTATGCGCCTTATTCGGTCTTTGTAGCTGGGTTAGGTGGCGGTAGTCGGGCGCATAGCGATTCAGCCGCTTCAATTCTTGGTTGCAACCGGTTCGGATTTCCATGCCTTGCCGAACCGTCTTTTGGGGTTTCGCCAAATTTCCAGGTTGCGCCGGTTTAGACCTTCATGCTTCATGCCTCGGTCCGCGATCATCGAACCCGATTTCTTCCATCTTTTGGGGACAGTTCGGCGGTGCTGAGGGTTGATGAAGGGTTTCATCACGGGGTGGCGTTTTGCGAAAAACGCGATTTTCGCCTGTTTACTAATCTCAGGGACTGCGTTTAGAACACGTTTTAAAACGACGATCTTTGTTTAAAAAACGATCTTTGTTAAAGATGT
>JAAUTD010000381.1 GCA_012031845.1 Synechococcaceae cyanobacterium SM1_2_3 | reverse complement strand
TTTTTTGCGGTTCAACGGCATAGCACGGGCATCCTGCCCGTTCCACGCCGCGCCACTAAACGCTGGAAACTCTCCCCGCAACCGCAACTGTCTTTGACATTCGGATTGCGGAAGTCGGAAACCTTCATTCAATCCCTCCTTGGTGTAGTCCAGCTCGATGCCATCCAGATAGGGCAGATTCTTGGCGCTGACCACGACCTTCACGCCCTGCGATTCAAAAATCTGGTCATCGGCTTCAATCTTGTCGGCCAGCCCAACCACATACATGTAGCCGGAACAGCCGGTATTGCGCACGCCCAGCCGCAGACCTTGCGCTTCCTGCTTCTTGGCTAAATACGACAAGGCGCGATTGGCGGCTTTTTCGGTCAGGGTGATCGACATGGTTAGGTTCTCCTGAAAAGGTTAGGGATGCTCAAATTGGAGGGTGGGTTCGGAAGTTGGTTTCGCCGCATGGGCGCGTAATGCCGCTTTAAGCGCAGTTTCAGCCAATACCGCGCAATGCAGCTTCTCTGGCGGAATAGCCAATGGTTCAAGCAGTTCATGGTGACGGAACTGGGCGATTTCAACCAGTCGCCGATTCTGCATCCGCTCGGTCAGCAGCGAGCCGCAAGCAATTGTCCAGCCGCAGCCATAGGCTTTGAACCGGGCGGTAGTGACTAAACTCTGCGGATCGATCCGCAGATGCAGTTGCAGAATGGCTCCGCTCACGGGTTCACCCACCAGCGCCGCCGCCACATCGGGATCAGCCGGATTCAGGCTCCCGACATGGCGCGGTCGCTCGAAATGTTCCTGCGCCGCCGCGCTGAGTTGCCGCATGATCGCGCTCAGGCCGAAGTATCGACGGGCTGATTAGCCTTGGCCGCGCAGTCGTCTTTTGGCTCATGCCAGCCTTCCGGGCAGGCCGCCGAGCGCAATTCGCACCCATTCAAGTCGGGCAAGCGCAATTCGCCCTTGGGTTCGATGCCCGCCTCGCGCAACGCCTGACACAGCACCCGAACCGCCCGATCCAGCGCATGAATATGATCCAGCATCCGGTTAATGGCGTGCGCTTCAGGATCGGGCATATCTGGAGTGGTTCCATAGGCGTCAAAGCCCAGTTTGCGGGCGATTTCCCGGCGCACATCCAAGTTGCCGCTACTGGCTTCCACCACACGGCCAGGCACGCCCACGACCGTGGCGTTGGCTGGCACTTCCTTGACCACCACCGAATTGGAGCCGATGCGGGCATGATCGCCGACCTTGAACGGCCCCAGCACCTTGGCGCCCGCGCCAATCACCACGTTATTGCCTAAAGTGGGATGACGCTTGCCCTTGTTCCAACTGGTGCCGCCCAGAGTAACGCCCTGGTACAAGGTGCAGTCGTCGCCGATCTCGGCGGTTTCCCCGATCACGACGCCCATGCCGTGATCGATAAAAACCGTCGCCCAATTTTCGCGCCCGGATGAATTTCAATCCCGGTCAGCCAGCGGGCGAAGGCCGAAAAAATCGCGCCAGCCATTTCAGGCCCATGTTCCACAACGCATGATTGATGCGATGGAACAGTACTGCATGAATGCCAGGGTAGGCCGTCAGAATCTCAAATACGTTGCGCGCCGCCGGATCGCGGTCGAACACGCAGGTGATGTCTTCTCCCAGCCGTTGCCAGAACCTCATCATTAATTTGTCCAGACGGTTGATAAAAAAGGGCCTGCCGAGCAGGTGCAACCGATTATAGCAATTCGGAGCGATATAACCGGGTTGACTGCAATGAAGGCCCTGATCTGAGTCATTGCTTAGCGGTTTTATCCAGCTTCAGGGAAACCGAATTGATGCAATAGCGCAAGCCGGTCGGATTCGGGCCGTCATCAAACACATGGCCCAGATGCGCACCGCAATCAGCGCACACCACTTCGGTGCGGCGCATGAACCAGCCATTATCAACGGCGGTCGCCACGTTCTGCGCCTGCACCGGCTGCCAGAAACTCGGCCAACCAGTGCCAGAATCAAACTTGGCGTCGGAACTGAACAGTTCCTTGCCACAGCACACGCAGCGATAAATCCCTGGATCATGGCAATCGTGATACTCACCGGTAAAAGCCGGTTCGGTGCCTTGCTGGCGACAAATCCGGTATTGCTCCGGGGTCAATTGCGCCCGCCATTCGGCATCGGTCTTGGCGATTTTGTCAGTCATGGCGACTCCTGTTTGCGGTTGGAACGATGCCGCATAGACCGCAATTGCTGGGAATGGTGTCAGATCGGCATCAATCCTGATGCAGGGCAATCCGTTTCAGCATCCAGAATGCCCTGGAAAGTAGCCTTGACGCAGCGCGGATGCTGGCGGTTAACTATGGAACTTTGCGGAAATAAAGGCTTTAAAAACCCGCGCTTGGCGGGTTTGAAAGTTCGTAATGGAACGCTACGGACTGGAATTTGGCGGAGAGAGAGGGATTCGAACCCTCGTTAGAGTTACCCCTAAACAGCATTTCCAGTGCTGCGCCTTCAACCGCTCGGCCACCTCTCCAAAATAACGTCGCAATCCATGCAACAGGGCGGGCAAGGTTATCCGATGCGACCACGCCAAGGCAAGCAAATAGGGCGGGATCGCGCTCGTAATCTTAAAGCCCCTTCATGCTCAGGCGGATGCGGCCCTGCTTGTCAATTTCCAGCACCTTGACCTTGACCACATCGCCAACCGCCAGCTTATCGCTGACGTTCTGCACTCGCTCCTCGCAAATCTGCGAGATATGCACCATTCCGTCACGACCGGGCAAAATCGTCACAAATGCCCCGAAATCCATGATGCGGACCACTTTGCCTTCGTAAATCTGCCCGGCTTCGACATCGGCGGTAATTTGCTCGACCCGTCGCCGAGCCTCATCGCCCGCCGCCTTGTTGACCGCTGCAATTTTCACCACGCCATCGTCGGTAATATCAATGGTGGCCCCGGTTTCCTCGGTGATCGACCGGATGGTGACGCCACCCTTGCCAATCACATCGCGAATCTTGTCCGGGTTAATCCGCAGCGTGGTATAGCGCGGCGCATATTCCGACAGTTCCTGACTCGGCTGGGTAATCGCCTGGCTCATCTTGCCCAAAATGTGCAGCCGCCCCTCGCGGGCCTGAGCCAACGCCTGCTCCATGATCTCGCGGGTGATGCCGTCAATCTTGATGTCCATTTGCAGGGCGGTGACGCCTTCTTGAGTTCCCGCCACCTTGAAATCCATGTCGCCCAGATGATCCTCGTCGCCGATGATGTCGGTCAGCACCGCAAAACGGTCACCTTCCTTGATCAGCCCCATCGCGATCCCGGCTACCGGCGCCTTGATCGGCACCCCGGCGTCCATCAGCGACAGGCTGGCCCCGCACACCGACGCCATCGAGCTGGACCCGTTCGATTCGGTAATCTCCGACACCACCCGCACCGTGTACGGGAATTGATCGGGTTTGGGCATCACCGCTTGCACCCCACGTTTGGCCAGTCGCCCGTGGCCGACTTCACGGCGCTTGGGACTGCCGACCTGACCGATCTCGCCGACCGAATAGGGCGGAAAGTTGTAGTGCAGCAGGAAC
>JAAUTD010000380.1 GCA_012031845.1 Synechococcaceae cyanobacterium SM1_2_3 | reverse complement strand
GCCAATTTCACCGGCGGCCCAGCGTTACCCTCACTGCAAGCCCTGCTGCTGGCTCCATATTTGTTGGCTGGAGCGGCGCCTGCACCAGCGCCCCGTGTACCGTGAAGCTGGATCAAGCCCGCACCGTCACTGCCGCTTTCAACCTTGGCGCCTCGTTCGTCGTGACCAATCTGAATGACAACGGGCCGGGATCATTGCGGCAAGTGATAGCCGACGCCAACGTAGTACCAGGCGCTAATCTCATCACGTTTCAACCTGACCTGACCGGAATCATTACCCTGACTACGGGCGAAATTGCGATCAGCGATGACGCCACGATAGAGGGGCTGGGTGCTACCGTTTTGGCGGTCAGCGGTAATAACGCTTCACGAATTTTCACCGTAGCGGCGGGCAAGACCGTCGCCGTTGACCAGTTAAAACTTCAGAATGGTTTTTCATCCGAACCTGGCGGAGCCATCCTGAATAACGGCAACCTGACGATCAGCAAGAGCGATCTGAGCAATAACCAATCCACTCTGACCGGCAGCTTCAACGGCGGCGGCGCGATTGCGAACGCCGACACCGGCGTTCTGACCGTGATTGACAGCAGCCTGAGCGGCAACACCGGCGTCACAGGCGGCGCAATTAATAACCAGATCGGCGGCGCGACCACCATTCGCAACAGTACCCTGTCGGGCAATACCGGCAATGGCGGCGGCATCTTCAGCCGGGGGACGCTGACGATTGAAACCAGCACCCTGTCGGGCAATGTCTCGACCAGCGATGGCGGCGGGATCCACGCCTGGGACGGCGCAACAACGGTAATGGACAGCACCATTGCCAGCAACACCGCCGCTTCGGGTGGCGGCGGCATCGCCAAAGGCGCTGGCGCACTGATGGTTCTTAGCAGCACCCTGTCGGCAACACCGCCAACAGCGGCGGCAGCGGGCATGGCGGCGGTGGCCTGTTTAATCTGGGCGGCGCGGTGCAGCTCATCAATAGCACAGTGTCGGGCAACCGGTCGCCGACCAACACCGGCGGCGGGCTGGACAACTACAGCACGATGACGATTGCCAACAGCACCATTACCGGCAACAGCGCCAACACCGGCGGCGGCATTTACAACGAAAAGACGCTGACGCTCGGCAACAGCCTGATCGCGGGCAACAGCGCCGCCGCCGGGAATGAAATCATGACATCAGCAACCAGCGCCTTCATTTCCCAAGGCCATAACCTGTTTGGCGTGAACGGCGCTAACGGGTTGGCGGGCGCTCCGGCTATTCCGAAGGCCAGTGACATCACCCCAGAAATTGGCGTCCTTATCGGCAATATCATCGATGCTCTAAATAACAGCGGTGGTGGTCCGACCGAGACTCATTTGCTGAAGGCAGTCTGTCCGCCCTCGGCCGTATCATGCACTGAGCCAGCGATTAACGCGGGCAGCAATGCGCTGATTCCGGCGGGGATCACCACAGATCAGCGCGGCGTCGGCTTCCCGCGCATCCTGAATGACACTGTAGACATCGGCGCAGTGGAGGACGCCAGCGGGATCGTCATAAAACACCTGCTGACTGTTACCAAGGCAGGAACCGGTAGCGGCGCAGTGAGTAGCGTCTCGGCGGGCGTTGTCTGCGGTAGCGATTGCACCGAAAGCTATCCAGCCAAGACCAGCGTCACCCTAACTGCGACCCCGGCCAGCGACTCCAAATTTGTCGGCTGGACTGGCGATTGCGCCGGGGTCAATCCTTCCTGCACAGTAACAATGACCAAGGCCAGGCAAATCACCGCCCACTTTGCACCCATCAGCCATATTCTGGCCGTCGCCCAGATTGGGGTTGGTCGTGGCGTGATTACCAGCGCCTCGCCGGGCATCGCCTGTGGCAGCGACTGCATCGAAATTTATCCCCCCGGAACCGCCGTTACCTTGACGGCGGCAGCCGACGCCGATTCCAGCTTTGGCGGCTGGAGCGGGGCCTGTAGCGGTGTTGCATCCTGCACCGTAGTGATGGACAGCACCCAAGTTGTGACGGCTACTTTTAATCTGATTCGTCACACGCTGATGGTTAGTAAAGCCGGAACGGGGGTTGGCACGGTAACCAGCACGGCGCCGGGAATTGCTTGCGGAGCGGATTGCGGCGAAGCCTATGCTCAGGGGACTTCGGTCACCCTGACCGCCAGCGCCGCCGATGGCTCGACCTTTGTGGGCTGGAGCGGAGCTTGCGGCGGCGTCGGTTCTTGCCAGGTGACGATGACCGCCGCCCGCAGCATCACGGCTACCTTCAATGCAAGGCAGTGATTGAATGGATTGCGTTTGGAGAGACTACCGTATGATGAAAACCCGATGGGATGCTCACCGATCCTGGATCAGCGCCATAGTGCTGATCGGGGTCAGTCTTGGATGGCTGCTTTTGCCCAGTGAGCCTCAGGCGCAGAGTCCGGCGCTGATCGAGGCCGTCAACGATACCGCGACCACTGCGACGGGAACACCCGTCACCATTTCAGTGCTGGCCAATGACCGAGGCGCCGGACTCTCTATCCTCCAGGTCGACAATCCCGCGCAAGGCGTGGCGGCGATTAGTGGCGACACCGTCATCTACACCCCCAAGGCGGGATTCGCCGGAACTGATGTGTTTGGCTACACCATCAGCGATGGAATCAGCCTTGATTCGGCCACTGTCATCGTCACCGTGAATCCACCGCCGCCGCCGGTAGCCACCGATGATATCGCCACCACCCGCACTGGCGCTTCAGTCGCCATTGACGTGTTAGCCAACGACACCGGCAGTGGAATTCAGGTAACCACGGTGACCAATCCGCCTGGCGGCGCAGTGACCACCAGCGCCAGCGGCATAGTGACCTATACGCCTGCATCCAGCTTTACCGGCACTGACGCCTTTGCCTACACCATCACCGACGCTTTTAACCGTACTGCGGTTGCCACTATCACCGTCACAGTCAACCCGCCGGAATTGAAGGCCGCCAATGACACTGCGACAACCACCATCGACACAGCCGCAACAATTAGTGTGCTGACCAATGACACCCAGGGCGCGACGGTGCGCATCGCCAGCGTCCAGAATCCCACTGCTCAGAGCGGCAGCGCCACGATCAGCGGCAGTTCCATCAATTACCGACCCGTCACCGGCTTCACCGGAACCGATACCTTTACCTACACCATCACCGACGGCATCGGCACGGCGACCGCCACGGTCACCGTCACCGTCAATCCGACCTCCTTGAATGCTGCTAATGACACCGCGACCACCACGGCGGGCGCGGCAACGACTATTGAAGTGTTGGCCAACGACACCGGCGCCGGGCTGACCGTGACGCAAGTCGGCGCCCCCTCTCACGGCAGCGCCACACTCAGCGGCAATACCATTACCTATCGCCCCGAAGCCGGTTTTGCTGGAACCGATATATTCACCTATACGATTACTGATGCCTTCAACCGCAGCGCCACCGCTACCGTCACCATCACCGTCAATCCGACCTCCTTAAATGCTGCTAATGACACCGCTGCGACCACCGCAGGCGCGGCAACGACTATTGAAGTGTTGGCCAACGACACCGGCGCCGGGCTGACCGTGACGCAAGTCGGC
>JAAUTD010000379.1 GCA_012031845.1 Synechococcaceae cyanobacterium SM1_2_3 | reverse complement strand
GATTGAGGGTTCCTGCATATAGTGAGATACCCTCCGACGCGCTGAGCGGGATAGTTTCGCCGGGATAACGCTGGCGCAAGTCCGTCAACATTTGCGTCAAGCGGGCCCATTCGGTGTGCGCCTGCGCGATAGCCTGCTGGAGTTGCTGCACTTCCCGGCGCTGGCGTTCGGCTTCGAGCTGGCGTTGCAGGTGGGCGCGATCCACGGTGTAGCGGTAGCACTTGGGGCCGCTCATGGCTCAGGCCCACTCCACGCTATAGACATTCGCGTCCAGCCGCGCCGCCGTGATCGTCATTGGCCGCTGCACGCCGGGTGGAACCTGGAACAGGACGCGGGCCAGCGGGTTGACCAAGGTGGTTTCCAGACGGTTGCCGATGCCGCGTCCGCCATCGCTCAGGTCGTGGGTACACCACGTCAGCAATTGTTGGCGCGCTTCCGGGGCGATATTCAGGATCACATCATGTTCCTCGGCGACCCGCTGGACGACATTAGCCACCATGCCAGTGAAAATCTGTTCGGCAATGGCCGGTTGGATGAAATCGAACACGACGATGTTATCGCCGATGCGGTTCAGCAGTTCGGGGCGGCCCAGGGTGAATTTGAAGTAATCCACAATCGCGGCCCGCACTTTGCGCTCCACGTCGGCGTAAGGTTCGCCCGCCTGGATGTTCAGTTGGCGGCGACCCTGATCATCCCGCACATAAATACCGAGGTTGGACGTGAAAATCAGCAGGGCTTCCGAAAAGTACACGGTGGCGCCGCGCCCATCGGTCAAGCGGCCATCTTCGAGAATTTGCAGGAATTTATCGAGAATGCGCGGATGGGCTTTTTCGATCTCGTCGAACAGGATGACGCTGAATGGCTTGGCTTTGACTGCGTTGGTCAATTCGCCACCGGCGTCATAGCCGACATAGCCTGGCGGTGCGCCCATCAGGCGGGCGTCGGCGTGTTCGGCGGCAAATTCGCTCATGTCAAAGCGGATGTAGGCGCGTTCATCGCCGAACAGGTGCGCGGTAAGGGCGCGGGCCAGTTCGGTTTTGCCGACCCCGGTGGGTCCGGCGAAGAACAGCGCCCCGCGTGGTCGCCCGGAGGTGGATGCCGCTTGTGCGCCGGTGAGTCCCATCACCGAGCGCATCAGAATATCCACGGTTTTGACAACCGCTGGCTGCTGACCTTTGACCCGTTGCCCGATCACGTCCAGCGCGGTGCGAATGCGGTCGCGCAGGTACGGTTTTTCCACGGATTGTCCAGCACGCCAATCTTGAAACAGCGCACTGCATCAGCGATTTCAGCCAGCGTCAGCCGTTGCGCGTCGGCGAGTTGGGCAATGGCGAACAGACTGTGCAGGCTCATCCCTTCGGTCAATTGGGCAAAGGTGTTGGCGAAAGCCGCGAGTTCGGCGGCGCTGGCGCTGGCATGGCCGCAGAAGTATTCCGCCAGCGGTTGGGCAGCGCGTTGTCGGGTCTCGAAATCCGGCAACGGCAGGGTCAGGCGATGGATCGGCTCATTGTCCAAGGTGAACCAGGACGGCAAATCGTTTTCACGGTTGCACAGCCAGAGCATCGGGTTGAACAGGGGTGCGGCGGCATCAGCCGTGGCGATGGGATGCGTGTTGTGAGCCAGTTTCTCGCAGGCGGTAAAGAACTCGTGTTCGGCGTCGCTGAGTTGCTGGACGCTGACCGGCAGGCGCGAAGCGTAATCCATGACCACCGCCGCCCGGAGGTTGCCGCCCAGCAATGGGCGCACATAGTCGGTGAGCAAGCGGCTGAGACTGACCGGCGTTGTATCGGCGTTCAGTTCCAGATTCAGGCGCGTTGGGCGCACTGGCGGGCGGCGGGCGTATTGGGATGAATACGCACGCCATCAACGCGGTCATAAACCAGCAGGAATTGATAACCGCGCAGAGCCAGCGCCTCCCACAGGCTATCCAGCAACGGCAGCAGCACCGCTTGCCCATCGAACGGCGCAAGCACGACGTCCCGAATCTGGCCGGAAAGTACAAATTGCGGGCGAATGCCCAGCAACCGATAGAGATCGTTAATCCAGCGGGGCCAATCAGGATTAGAGGGTTGGTCGGTCATTCACCGGCTTCCTTGAGGGCAAAAGCAATCACCCGGTTACTCAACCAGATGCCTTGGCGTTGCATATTTTGAATCACCTCGCGGATAACGATAGCGCATCCCTGTTTCTTGGCTTGCAGCACGATGCCAATGCTACCGGTTACCTGCAATCCACAAATCCGCGCAATCCGTCGTCCGGCTATTTCATCAATACAGACTAAGGGTATACCTTGATCGAGCGCCGTCTGGATCACTGATGCCTCGCCGGAATCAAGGGAATGCTTGAGGTAGAGCGACATTGGAGTTGGAGTGTTAACCTTGTTCAGCCAATCCGCTTGCTCAAATACATCAACAGCGAAACCATATCGCCCTCCGGCTCGCACTTCCTGGCAAACCTCGCAAGGAACGTAGACATTGGTATAGAGTACGCGCAACAGATCCAAATGACCTAGCCCAGCGGTCAGCGCCAATAAGGGAGTGGTATTAATGACCACCATTTTTTGGTCAGGCATGATCGACATCAGCGCGTAATTCATCATCATCCAAATCAATAACTGGCACGCCATAGTCCGATAGCCGTAGTAAAAACCAACCCGGTCCATACCGGCCAGTTCTGCTGCCATTCCCGATGAAATCTTTTTCATTTCATAGAGTTTTACTGCCATCGCCATCTTGGCCTGTTGTTCAAATTCGACCGGGGTTTGGTGTAAAACGTCCGGTAAATGACTGGGATAAGTAATTTGCATAAGCATTAAAATAGTCTCCGAAAAAGTCTAGTGGGCATAGTCATCCAGATTCGCTATTAACAATTTCCCCTCCTTGGATAAGGAGGGGTGGCGCGAAGCGCCGGGGTGGTTCGATCTTTGGACGTGCCGCACAGCGCCGGGGTGGTTCGATCTTTTACTCCCGCGCCCGTTGCCGAATCTCCGACAACACGCCCTCTAAATTCTCCATCACTTCACGATTTGCAAACCGTACCACTCGCAACCCCAAACTCATTAGATACGCCGTGCGTTCTGCATCTTGTTGTTGGGCGGTTTCACTGTCATGCACCGAACCATCGAGTTCAATAATCAAATGGGCGTCCGGGCAGTAAAAATCCGCGATATACGGGCCGATGCTAGCTTGGCGTCTGAATTTCAGACCGTCGAGCTGGCGGTGTTTCAGGGTTTGCCACAGGCGGATTTCAGCGGGCGTCATGGCCGAACGGAGTTCTTTACGGCGCGGCTTGAGTGCTTGGACGTTGTGTAGCTGCATGATGTCGGCCTGTGAGTCGAACCACCCCGGCGCTTCGCGCCACCCCTCCTTATCCAAGGAAGGGAATAAAGCGGTTAGGCAGAATTGAGAACTTTGGAGGGTTTTCGCGCTATTAACCTTGAGCTATTAATTCCACAATATCTTTTGGTAGTCTCCGTCGTGCTTCATCAACTCCTTTTCAGTTAAACACGGAGCAAATTCTGGATGCAACATGGTTGCCTCGACTGTTATATCTAGGCAGCCGCATTCCGCCATATTCAGATATC
>JAAUTD010000378.1 GCA_012031845.1 Synechococcaceae cyanobacterium SM1_2_3 | reverse complement strand
TCCGCCGGTTCGCCAAAGCTGCCGCAAGGTCGTTGGGCTGATGCGCAACGACCGGCACACTTCGCCGGGGCGTTCTATGATCGGCTGTGCGCCCAAGTGGCGATTCCACCGAGTTACAACCGACTGAGCAACTCCGCTTTTTTGGCGCTGAACTCGTCGTCGCTGACAATGCCCTTGGCGTGGAGCTGAGCCAGCCGCTCCAGCGTCGCAAAAATGTCCGCGCCATCCGCTGGCGTCCCGGAGAATGCCTGCTGTGGCGCTGACGCAGCGGCGGGCGGCATGACGGGCGACTGAGACGCGACCCCATCCACCGACACACGGGTAGACTGGCGACATCCACCAGACCGTACTGGCTGGAAAAGGTGAGCGACCCGCCGCAGGACTGTTGTTGCGAAAAGCCGCCGATTTGATGATCCAGCGTGTCGTAGATCGTGACCCGGCCATTGACTTCAATCGCCAGTCGCCGGGCCTGGGCAAAATAGGCGTAACGCACTCCGTTTTGTGCGCCAGTGCTGTTCGGCCAGCGCAAACTGGCGCCCCACCAATCGCTGGAACCGCCCGGAGGCGGCACAAACAGGCTCACCGGGCCAACCGGGCCATAGCCGTTCTGCTGTTGCTGGCCGCCGCTGTAATAATTCTGGGTCTGTGGCGAACCGCCGCCCTGGCTTTGTGATTGAAAGCTGCCGCTGCGAAGCAGATCGGGCTGATTCGTCATCAGATTGGAAAGTTCGTAGCAGAGATTGTCAACCCGGCCTTTCAAATAGTTATTGAACATATCCGACAGCATGATCATCCCGCCCTGCATCCACTGGCCGGAGCCGCCAAACTCAGGATGATTAAACTGCGCCATGCCGCCGCCACCGTTGATGACGGCTTCGAGCATGTGCAATACCGCCGCCGGACTAAAGCCGTGGCGCTGCGCCAGATCATTGATCGCCTGTTGGCCGGCGGGAGAAAGAGGGGGCATGGTCATCTACCTTGAGGGTTGCTGTAATCGGCAAAAAGCAGTTTCCGGGTCGTGATGCCGCCGCGCCATTCCGGCGCGGTCTGAACATTTATCCGAACTTCCGCCCACGGTTGTCCTGATTTTCTTCATGAATGGTCAGATCGGTCAGGCTGCCTGAGGCGCTGCCGCCAGAGTCAGTGCTTTCCGACAGCCGGATTTGTAGGCCGACATTGTTCTTGGAATCGGCGTTCTTGATGGCTTCTTCCTTGGAAATTCTGCCTTCCTTGTAGAGTTTGAATAGCGCCTGATCGAAAGTCTGGGTGCCTGATTCGGTAGACTGGGCCATCGCATCCTTGATGTAGTCAATTTTGCCATTCAGGATCAAATCGGCGATGTAAGGGGTGTTCAGCAGGACCTCAACTGCCGGCGTCATCCCACCATCCAAGGTGCGGATCAGCCGTTGCGAAATCACAGCGCGCAGATTCAACGACAAATCCATCAGTAATTGCGGCCGGGCGTCGTCGGTGAAGAAGTTGACGATCCGCTCCAGTGCGCCGTTGGAGTTGTTGGCGTGCAGGGTGGATAGCACCAGATGACCGGTTTCGGCAAAGGTCAACACATACTTCATCACTTCGCGGGAGCGCACCTCGCCCACCAGAATCACATCCGGCGCTTCGCGCATGGCGCTGCGCAGGGCATTTTCGTAGTTATGGGTGTCAATGCCGATCTCGCGCTGGCCCACCACCGACTTCTTGTGCTGGTGGGTAAATTCAATCGGATCTTCCATCGTGAGGATATGACCCGGCGCACTGGAGTTGCGGTGATCGATCATCGCCGCCAGCGTGGTGGATTTACCAGAACCGGTGGCGCCGACCAGGAGAATCAAGCCGCGCTTTTCCATCACGATCTGCCGAAGCAACGGCGGCAGCCCCAGATCTTCCACTTGCGGGATGTCGCCCTTGATATAGCGGATCACCATCGACACTTCACCGCGCTGCTTGAACACGTTGGAGCGGAACCGCCCGACGCCTTGCAGCGGAATGGCGAAGTTGAGTTCCCACTCGTGTTCAAATTCCTTGATCTGGTCGTCTTTCATCACCGAATAGGCGATCTCGCGCACCTGGCCGGTTCCCAACACCTTGTTGCCAATCGGACGCACCACGCCGCCGATTTTGATATTCACCGGGGCGCCGACGTAGAAAAACAGGTCGGAGGCATTCTTGTCGACCATCAGTTTGAGATAGGGAGTGATATCCATGAAATCCTCGCTCAGGCCAGCCGATTCAAACCGTTCAACCCCGCCAGCCGATGAATTTCAGCCATAGTCGGGTCGTTAAACGCTGTATTAACAAAGTATTGGATCATGCGGGCATTGCCCGGTTAAGCCATGATCGCCGTGGATGCCAGTGCTAAATAGTGTATCACGATGAAACAGCCATTTGAGGATGCCCGCGTAGCGTCATGAGTCATTCCGGCTCACGCTTCGCCCTGATCGCGGCCATAGGCGTCGTCATAGCGCACGATGTCATCCTCGCCCAGATAACTGCCGGACTGCACCTCCACCATTTCCAGCGGAATTTTGCCAGGATTCTCCAGCCGATGACGAACCCCAACCGGAATATAGGTGGATTGGTTCTCGGTCAGCAGAAATTCTTCCTCGCCACGGGTCACGCGAGCCGTGCCGCGCACCACCACCCAATGCTCGGCGCGGTGATGGTGCATCTGTGAGGACAGGCTGGCGCCGGGCGTGACGGTGATGCGCTTGACCTGAAACCGCTGATCGAAATCAATCGAGTCGTAACTACCCCAGGGCCGATAAACCTTGCGATGCAGCCGTCCTTCCGGGCGGTTGCTGGCCTTGAGCTGATCGACAACCGCCTTGACCTCCTGCACCCGATCCTTGGTGGCGACCAGCACCGCATCACTGGTCTCGACCACCACCAGATGCTCCACGCCGACAGTGCGACCAACCGGGAAGTCGCGTCCACATAGGAATCACGGGTATCCACGCTGATTACGTCGCCACGGCTGATGTTGCCGTCACGGTCACGCGGACCCACATCCCACAGCGCTGACCAGGAACCGACATCGTTCCAGCCCACCGCCAGCGGCATGACCACGGCCTGATCGGTCTTTTCCATCACCGCGTAGTCAATCGAATCCTTGGGACAGGCGGTGAAGGCCGAGCGACTGAGCCACAGAAAATCGGCATCGGCCCGACCCGGCGCTGAGCGCCTGCTGACAGGCCGCCAGCATCGCCGGGGCCAGCCGCTCCAGTTCCGCCAGAAACGCCGAGGCGCGGAACATGAACATCCCGCTGTTCCAGTAGTAATCGCCGGAATCCAGATAGCGCTGGGCGGTAGCCGCATCCGGCTTTTCGACAAAGCGATCCACCCGGTGAACGCCCGCTTCATCCAGCGGCGCGCCGGCCTTGATATAGCCATAACCGGTTTCCGGCGCGGTCGGCACGATGCCGAAGGTAATCAGCCGACCCGCTTCAGCATGGGGCGCTACTTGACGCACCGCAGCGCGAAAGCCTTCAACATTAGCAATGATGTGATCAGCCGGCAGCACCAGCAGGATCGGATCAACGCCGTCGCGCTGGGCGTGCAGCGCCGCCACCGCCACCGCTGGCCCGG
>JAAUTD010000377.1 GCA_012031845.1 Synechococcaceae cyanobacterium SM1_2_3 | reverse complement strand
GGACGCCGCCAGCGCCCGCGCCCCGCTCATGCTGCTTTCTTCGTCCGCCGTCGCCAGAATGACCAGCGGCTGCCGAAAATCGCGGGCGGTGAAATCCTGCGCCGCTGCCAGCGCCAGGGCCAGAAACGCCTTCATGTCCGCCGCGCCCAGCCCATAAATCCGCCCGTCGGCAATCGTCCCGCCAAAGGGATCATAACGCCAGCGTCCAGCGTCATAAGGCACAGTATCGGTATGCCCAGCCAGCACCAGCCCGCCCGGCCCGCTGCCCAGGGTGGCGATCAGATTGGCCTTGTCCGGTCGCTGCGGCAATGGCTCGATCCGCACTGCGAATCCGGCCTGCTCCAGCCAGCCCGCCAGCAAATCAATGACTGGGCGATTGCTCTGATCCAACTGCGACGACACGCTGCTCACGGACGGGACAGCGATCAATTGCCGGATACGATCCAGCAGGGGAAATTCAGAAGTGGGCATCAGGTTTTCACTGGCGATAGAAGCGGCGGTTGCGTGATAATAACAGCAGGCGTGACTCCATTGCCCGCGCCTTTCCCAGCCCCAAGCGATTTCGCCCGTTGTCCTCCATTCCGCACTCTTAATTCACCTGCTGTTCTGGATCACGCTGACCCGCCATGCCGCGTTTCGCTACTCTGGATGATCTTCCGGCTCTGCTGGCTATTGAGCATCAATGCTTCATCACTGACCGCATTTCCCGCCGCAGTTTTCGACGCCTGTTGACCCGTGGTCATGCTGTGACCCTGGTTGCGGAACAGGCTGACCGGATTCAGGGCTATGTGCTGTTGCTGTTTTCTCAAGGCAACGCCATTGCCCGGCTGTACTCCATCGCGGTTCACCCGGATTATGCCCGAACCGGAGTCGGCGACACTCTACTGGAAGCGGCTGAAGCGATTGCGCTGGAACGCGACTGCGTGTCCATGCGGCTGGAAGTTCGCCGCGACAATCCGGCCTCGCTCAAGCTGTTCCGCCGCCACGGCTATCGGCAGTTCAAGGAAGTGCCGGATTATTACGAAGATCACATGACGGCGCTGCGCTTTGAAAAGCGGCTGGTTCCGCATTTGCAGGCGGATCGGGTCAAGGTGCCCTACTACTCGCAAACCCTGGACTTCACCTGTGGCCCGGCGGCGCTGATGATGGCGATGAAAGCCCTGGATGCCTCTATCGAACTGAACCGCAGTCTGGAACTGCGGCTATGGCGTGAAGCCACCACCATTTTTATGACCTCCGGCCACGGCGGTTGCGGTCCTTACGGGTTGGCGCTTTCGGCCTACCGGCGCGGTTTTGATCTGGAGATTCACGTCAACGAAGACGGCGTCTTTCTGGTGGATTCGGTGCGCAGTCCAGAAAAAAAGGAAGTGATGCGGCTCGTGCAGGAGGACTGGATTGAAGAATTGCGCCATTTACCGGTGGCCTTGCATCGCGGCAGTCTGGGCGTTGAGGAGCTGCGGCAGAAGTTTGAAGCGGGCGGCATTGCGCTGGTGCTGATCAGTTCCTACCGCATTTACGGCGAGCGTTTTCCGCACTGGGTCGTCGTCACCGGCTTTGATGATCATTACATCTATGTTCACGATCCGCTGGTCAATACCAAAGACGATAAAACCGTGGCGGATTCGATCAATATGCCCATCCCGCACCGGGAGTTTCAGCGCATGGCCCGCTACGGCAAAGCCGCGCAAAAAGCCGTGCTGATTCTCTATCGGTCCCCCCGTCGGTCTCAACCGACGGCGCCATCACTGTTGTAGTCCCACTTTTACGGTGTCAGGAGCACCGAACCCAACCGATGGCCGACCATATTATTCTGGTGGAAAACCCCACTGACTGGAAAGCAAGCTTCCCCAATCTGCCCATTGTCGCCGCCAAGGATTATCTGTCCAAACCGGAATACTCCTCCGCTGGCCGCAATCTGCGGGTATTAAATCTCTGTCGCAGCTATCGCTATCTCAGCGTGGGCTATTACTGCTCGCTGCTGGCCGAAGCGCGCCGCCACCGGGTGATTCCCAGTGTGCGCACTCTGAATGATCTCAGCCGCAAATCCATTTACAGCCTGGATATTGAGGATTTGGATGATCATGTTCAGCAGGTCTTGGGAAAGCCCAGACCGGGTTTCACCGCCACCGCTTTTGAACTGGATATCTGCTTTGGGCAATGCGCCGCCAAGGAATTGCAGGATTTGGCGCGGCAGTTGTTCGACGCCTTCCGTTCGCCGTTGCTGCGGGTGGAATTTCGGCTGCAAGGCAAATGGCGCATCGCCACGATCAAGGCGCTGCACCTGCAATCGCTGACGCCGGATCAGGAAGAGATGTTTCTGGGCGCGCTGACCACTTATCTGAGTCGGCGCTGGCGTCAACCCCGTGCCCGCAATAATTACCGCTACGACATGGCGATTCTGCACAATCCCAAGGAAGCAATGCCACCTTCCAATCCCAAGGCATTGCAACAATTCATCAAGATTGGGCGCGAGTGTGGCGTCAATGTCGAATTGATCGAGAAGAAAGACTACGCCCGGCTGGCGGAATTTGACGCGCTGTTTATCCGGGAAACCACCGGGATTGATCATTACACCTATCAATTCGCCAAGAAAGCTGAAAGCGAAGGGATGGTGGTGATTGACGATCCCGATTCCATTCTTAAATGCACCAACAAGGTCTATCTGGATGAACTGTTGCGGACTCATCGCATCCGCACCCCCAAAACGGTGATTGTCCGCCGCGATAATCTGGATCGGGTGGACACCGAGATTCCTTATCCCATTGTGCTGAAGATTCCTGATGGCTCCTTCTCACGGGGAATCTTCAAAGTCAATGACCGGGCCGAGTTGCATGAAAGCGCCGCCAAGCTGTTCAAATCGTCCGATCTGGTGCTGGCGCAGGAGTTTCTTTACACCGAATTTGACTGGCGGGTTGGAATTATCAACAAAGTGCCGCTATTCGTTTGCCAATACTTCATGTCAAAAGAACACTGGCAGATTTACAACCATGATCCGGGAGCGGCGCGCAGTGTCGCTGTCGGCGATTCCAAAACCTTTCAGGTCAAGGATGCGCCAGAAGTAGTAGTAAAAACGGCACTGAAAGCGGCGGGTCTGATCGGCAATGGTTTTTACGGAGTGGATTTGAAGCAGACCAGCAAAGGCGTCGTCGTCATTGAAATCAACGACAATCCGAACATTGACTACGGAATAGAGGATGAAGTGCTCAAGGAAGAACTGTATCGGACATTAATCGAGGATTTTGTATGGCGGCTGGATCGCAAGCGCGGCAAGTAACTTCATCACGTCAACTCCTCTTCCTCACGGAAAAGGAGTTTTGCTCAGAACTTTCGCTAAACTCTTGAATTCGTCATACCCGCGAAAGCGGGTATCCAAGCTTTTCAGCGGCTTACTGGATTCCCGCCTACGCGGGAATGACGGAAAGCGAAGGTTCTATTGCTACCAGGACTTTCGCTCCATCCGTTCGCCCTGACGCTTCGGCAAGCTCAGCGGTCGAAGGGCATCCATCGGTAAAAACGGGGTTCGACAGGCTCACCCCGAACGGTTTTTTAATCCGAAGCGAAAGTCCTGGCTACTAGTGCTTAACT
>JAAUTD010000376.1 GCA_012031845.1 Synechococcaceae cyanobacterium SM1_2_3 | reverse complement strand
TAGCGGCTTAGATTACGAAAATTCGCCTTTCCTGGCAGATACATCAGTGTCGTGAGTATCACGACCAGAAACGTGCGTTGGGGTTTTAGGACAGTAGACATTTTTTGCAAAACAGTGTCTATTAGGGCATGGGAACCTTCGGATTGGATTGAAAATGTCGTTGTGGTAAACAACATTTTACCCTACCGAAGGCTCTCTCCTCGTATCAATGAGTTAGAGAAAACTGTCCGAACCATTGGTTTAAGAAACTTCCATTAAAACATCAACGCCACCGTTCGGATTACAGGCTTGTCCGAAGCCCCTATCAACTATCGCCCCAGCCTTCCCGTGGTTCGCCGCCGCTGAGCGCGCCGCGCAGACATTGGGCCAGCGCATACAGGGCATAGGGTTTTTGCAGAAAGCCGGATAGCCGTTCGCTGGCGAAGCGGGGCGCAATCTCGCTTTCGGTATAGCCGCTGGAGATCACCACGCGCACTGACGGATCAATCCGGCGCAATTCGCGGAAGGTCTCGGTGCCGTCCATGTGCGGCATGGTCAAATCCAGCAGCACCAGAGCGATCTCGTCGCGCCGGGCGCGATAAATTTCCAGCGCCGCCCGCCCATCCGCCGCCGCCAGCACCTGAAAACCCAACCGTTCCAGCATCCGGGTGCCCATCCCCCGGATGGATTCCTCATCATCCACCAGCAGCACGATTCCGGTTCCTCGCCAATCGCTGGGCATGGCCCCGTCATACGCGCCTACCGGCATCGCATCCTCCGTTGCTATCGGAAAAAGCACCTTAATGGTCGTGCCTTTACCCGGCTTGCTATACACCTTCAGCGTGCCGCGATGGCCGCGCACAATGCCCAGCACCGCCGACAGACCCAGGCCGCGTCCGGTAAATTTGGTGGTGAAAAACGGCTCGAAGATGCGCCGCTGGGTTTCCGCATCCATGCCGCAGCCGGTATCGGCGATTTGCAACCAGACATAGGCGCCTTCGGTCAGCCGCTCGTCGAGATAGACATCGCACAGGTATTCGTGGGAACACTCCATGACGCCGGTGGAAATGGTGACGACGCCGCTGCGCTCGCCGATAGCCTCCGAGGCGTTGATCACCAGATTCATCACCACTTGGCGAATCTGGCTGGGATCGCCGCGCATGGTCGGCAACGGTTCTTTCAGATTCAGATTCAGAATGGCTTTTTTCGACAGCGACGATTTGAGCAGGGAGACCATTTCGCCGATCAACGCGCCCAAGCGGATATTTTCAATCGCAAACCGGCCCTTGCCGGAATAGGCCAGCATTTGCCGACACAATTCAGCAGCCCGCAGCGAAGTGGCTTCAATCGCCATCAGGCTATCGTGGGCCGGGGAGTTGGGCGGCAGTTCATCCAGCGCCAGGCTGGCGTTGCCCAGAATAATCGCCAGCAGGTTATTAAAATCGTGGGCGATGCCGCCGGCCAGGACGCCCAGACTCTCCAGCTTCTGGGTCTGCTGCATCTGGCGCTCCAACTGCAAGCGTTTCTCCTCGGCCCATTTGCGCTCGGTGACATCGGTAATGGCCAGCAACAACAGCGGCGCGTTGTGGGTTTGCTGCCGTCCCAGAACGGTGTTGATAATCGCGCCTTCCATGTGCGCATAAAACGCGGGGCCTTGCGTGCGTCGCACCAGGGCTTCAATGCTTTTTTCGGACGGATTTTTGAAGAACGCCCGGTAACGCGCCAGAAACACTCCACGATCATCGCCTTCCATGCACTCGGAAAACGGACTGCCCATCAACTGATCGCGGTTGCGGCTCACCATGCGGCAAAAGGTCTCGTTGGCTTCATAAATCAGGCCGACATCATTCAGAACCAAATAGCCAATCGGCGCCTGATGAAACAGCAGGGAGAACTGATTCCGTGATTGCTCCAGTTCAGCCATGATCCGGCGCAATTCTTCGTTCTGGATTTCCAGCTCGATTTGATGAACCTGAAGCTCATGAAACAGCTTGCTCGCCTGATCGCTGGATAAATCCGGCATTTCCGACATTTCCAACTGGCGTTGCGAAGCGCTGGCTTCCGCCTTCTCCCTGAGCATTTTCGCCCCATCCTGCTCGTCATGCGTCATGTTGCACCTTTTCTGTCGTGGCTACGCCAGCCGCTCTACGTCGTAAATCCCGCCGATCACTACATATTCATCCTCACCCTTGAGCATTCCCGGCAATACCCGATTGTAAAAAAACACTTTGCTGAGCGGCACTTGCGCCCGCAATAGATGATCGCCGAATTCCTCGGCGCGTTCGCGCTCGACGCTGAAGGAACTGAGATTATTCAGCAACACGATCCAGCGGCGGCGGTCGGTCTGCTGCAAGATCTGATCATCGCTGAACCGGTTAAAGCCGCGATATAACTTCAGGTGGGTTTGTTCTGGCTGCTGCCGGTGCAACTCATACTGGCAATAGGTATAGAGCAAGTCCAATTGCGCTTCCAAGGCGTTGGTATTGTAAAGACCGTGACTGCGCGACTCCATAAACCGCAGATAGGTGTCCTGAGTGCGGTCGCTGAGCAATCCGCCGTGGTAGCGGGTGAGCAGGCCAAAGCGCGATTCCACCCAGCCTTTGAGCACCGCGCCTTCCCGGCTGTTCGGGTCGAACGCCCAGCCGCGCACCATTCTTAGATAATCCGCTCGTCCGCGTAACTTGGCTTTGGAGGCTCCTGGCGTCAATCCCACCTCCTCCAGCGCCTCCAGCCGGAAATACACCGTCACATAATCCATGAACTGCCGCGCCCGCGCCGCCGGTTCGTCGAGAACCGCCAGCCGCTGAAACAGGCGGGCGTGCAACTCGGCGACGCCATCCAGCAATAGCGGGGCCGGATGCCGCTGAAAGGTCAGTCCACCGAGAATGGCGGCGGGCAGGTTGCAATGATTGATCGACAAATACGCTTCCTTGGGCAAACGGGGATCGCGGGGAATGTCGGGATGGTGGCTGACTGCGCTAGGCAAGGGATGGGTCATGGATGCCGCTCTATTCGGTCTTGTGAGGAATGTTTTGAGTCTTATTATCGTAACTTATTGAAAATAAAAAAGCCGCTGGGTTAGTCTGAACCAAACGGGCTGATCGCGCCGAAGCGTCAGGGTGAACGGATGGAGCGAAAATCCGATAAAAAAGCTATCACATTTGGGGGGAGGCGCATACTGCACGGCGCTTTGCCCCGTCTGATCCGCCCGGATGGGTGAACATTAACCAAGCGGATTGCCCGCTCATTTTACGCTCTGACACCCGCTTATGCTGAATCTCAAACCGAATCATAAAGCCATCCGCCACTATTACCAGGAAATAGAACATCTGCGGCAGTCCGGGATCGCGCATGAAGGCGCGACCGCGCCTATTTTCGCCAGTTTATTGCGGCATTGCGCCGGCCAATTCCCACATTTGCAATTGATTGAGCAATATCCATTGCCGCGCCCCAAGCGCCGCCCATTGCGAGTAGACGGCGCGATTGTGGATCGTTTTATGCTGCGGCTGGGCGTATGGGAGGCCAAAGATAATGCGGATGATTTACCGGCGGAAATCATTAAAAAATTCGCGGCGGGTTATCCCAAGGACAATATCCTGTTTCAATCGCCGGAACGGTT
>JAAUTD010000047.1 GCA_012031845.1 Synechococcaceae cyanobacterium SM1_2_3 | reverse complement strand
TTCATACCTATCTCGTCGGCGACTATCCTCAAAACGGGCAGGCGTTGCGAGCGACGACAACGCACGGAGGAAAATCTTCATGTCGCTCTACAAACGCGGAAAAGTCTGGTGGATTCGCTTTACCGCCGCCAACGGCCAGCGCATACACCAATCTACTGAAACTGCCGACCGCACGGCCGCCCAAGAACTCCACGACACGCTAAAGGCGCAACACTGGCGCGAGGCGAAACTGGACGAGCGGCCGCGCTACACTTGGAATGATGCGGTCGTGCAGTGGTTACAGGAAATGACCCATAAAGCGGTCTATGCAAAAGATGTTGCCAAGTTACGCTGGCTGGATGGGCATTTGAGGGACTGTGAACTGGCCAGCATCACCCGCCATGAGATTCAGCGGATCGGTAAGCTCAAAGCACAAGGCAGCAGCAAACCCACTGCGCTAATCGCTATCTGGCGTTGATTCGTGCGATTTTGCGCCGTGCAAACCGGGAATGGGAATGGCTGGATCGAACGCCGACCATCACGTTATACCCGGAGCCCAACCGGCGAGTGCGTTGGTTGACGCGGGAACAGGCCGAACGGCTACTGGCGGAGCTGCCCGCTCACTTGGCGGATATGGTCAGGTTCAGTCTGGCAACCGGTCTGCGCCAAGCGGGCGTGACCGAGTTGTGCTGGGAGCAAGTGGATTTGGCACGGGCCGTGGCCTGGATTCATCCCGACCAAGCGAAGGGCAAGCAGGCGATTCCAGTACCCTTGAATGCCGAGGCACTGGCCGTGATCAGGGCGCAAATCGGTCGGCATCCCGAGCGGGTCTTTACTTATCGCGGCCAACCGGTGGGCAATCCCAATACCTTGGCTTGGCGCTTGGCGTTGCAACGGGCCGACATCACCCAGTTTCGCTGGCATGACTTGCGCCATACCTGGGCGAGTTGGCATGTGCAAGCTGGAACCCCGTTACACGTTTTACAGGAGCTGGGCGGCTGGAAAACTGCGGCTATGGTGCAACGCTACGCGCACATGGCGCCAGAGCACTTGGCGGAACATGCTGAACGTATTTCGGTTACTGCACCAAATTTACACCACCCAAAACTCAGGGTGGTGAAATGATGCCTAACTACTTGAATTAAATGGGCCCTGTAGGATTTGAACCTACGACCAAGGGATTATGAGTAGACACTTAAACCTATCCGGTTGATTCTCGTTATTCCATTTCCTATTAAAAAATCAACCAATTACCGCTATCTGCTGTGTTCTTATTTCCTTATGAATCTCTGAAAAATCGCTTAGTTTCCATGCACGATTACACAGGAATTACACAGACCATTTCTCAAAACTCATCAGGCAGGCCAGCGCCGGTAGTGGTTTTTGAGAATTTTGATTTGGATGGTGAAGGTCTGCCCGTCAAACCAATCCGGCTTTCTGTAGCACTTTCTTGATCGCATCCCGCGTATAGGGAGTGTTGTTGCTGGTTCGGTAGCCCGAATTGTTCAGCGCCGTTGCAATAGGCCCATAACCCGTCATCCCGCCTTGCCAGTAAGTGACTACTGCCGACTTGAACGCGGCCAAATCCTGATTGAATTCGCCAGTGCTATCTTTTGCTATCAGGCCGCTATCTGTCATTGGATTACAGTTAGGGCGGCTTTCCAAGGCGGTCAAGCGGCTTTCCAGGTCAGCGACCATTGCCCGCAGGTCAGCGAGGGCGTTGCTATCCGCCGGTATCAATTCGCTATCCGGTTGATAGCGGGCGATCAGCTTTTCCAGCAATGCGCCAAGCTTCAATCCGGCGGATTCTGCCAGCGCCTTGATCGTGGTGGCGGTTTCTTCAGTGCAGCGGATATTCAGTTGCGTATCCATCGGCTTTACCTGCTATCAGTGCGCTATCAATTGATAGCAGAGCGATGATAGCAGATTGATAGCAGGTTGATAGCGCGGTTGGCTATGTACGAAAAACATCAAACGGGCTGGCGCTGCTAGGTTTCCGTACATTTCACGCGCAAAAAAACAGCGCAACTCCCAAGATGGTTGCGCTGCCAAAAACCCACATCCCGCCCAGGCGCGGGTTTTTCCCCAAAGAATCAGTCTGCCGGATTGGTCAGTTCAGGAATTTTCGCAAGCTCATTCAAGATGTCGCATTCAAGCTGATCCATCTCAAACAGTTGCGCCCGTTGCCGCAATTTGGCGATTAACTGATTTTGCAAATTGATCACGCGCTTAAAGCGTTCGTTTTCCAGCGCCAGGCGCTTCGATTCCAGGAAGGGCGGATTTTCGCCGGTCAGGTTGTGAAGCTGAAAATAAAGTTCGATCAGTTGTTGCCGGATCGCGCTTACTTTCTGATCGCGGCCAATGTCGGCCATGAGCAGACGCACAGATTCAGGAAAAATGTAGCCACTCATGAGAATTATCCCAACTTAACCGCGCCGGTATAGCCGATAGCGCAGGCGGCAATATCCATTCTGACCTTGTGCAGCATCACATCGCGGGAAAAATCCCACTCACTCTCAACCGTCGGCCCCCGTGCGCCATTCAAAAATACCAGGCGGATCACGGGCGCAACCGAGGTTTCAGAAAGCAGATACCAATCCAAATCACTGACTTCATCCAGGCGCGGATCGGCGATCACTTGCAGACCCTTAACCCATTTCGGCGTTGTCATCTCGCCTGAAGTTGGCTGGTAAGTCAGGGAGCCGATCAATGCTTCAGCGTCGCTTTCCAGCGCAACCGGGCAAACGATATAGCGCGGGATGCTCAGCAGGTAGCCACCGGAAGAATCCTTTTGCAGGCGCATTTTGCGCCGGGCGAGGTTCAGCCCGTCCACATCCATTGCGGCGCGGGGGCCTGCCGGGTTGCCGGTTCCTGACTCATAGAAATTGCCGTGATCGGCGTGAAACAGCGCCTTGCCGTCTGACAGCGGCGCATTGGCGATCAGTACGCCAAAAGTTAGATCGCGTTCCAAACGGGCGGCGGCATTGGCGGCGGTCAATACGGCCGCTTGGATCGCGCCCATGTTGTCGTTGGCGAGGAGTTCACGCGATAGCGCGATCATCCGGGCGAACGTCTCGATCTGATAGGTTTCAGCGTGATCCGACAGGCTACCGTGCTTGATTTCAGCCGCTTCAAGTTTCTTTTCCAGACCAGGGAAGAAACTCACATTGGCGGCGCGTTGTGGCTTGAAGTCGGTGGCGTCGCCCAGATCGCAGATCGCCCGATGTTCAAGTGTCGCCTGTTCGTGATAGGCAACCAGTGACGTAGCCACGGCATCGCCCATCGTGTTAGGGAAGTCGCTTTGTGTCATCGCCGCTTTAATCAGCGCCGCACCGGTCAAGCCGGTGGCGTTGATACCCGCCTCCGCAAGGCAGATTGCCGCAAGTCCGGTCGGGCCGATTCCGCGAAACTGCCGGGCCTGTGGGTGTGCGGCGGTCAGTTTCGCGCCCAGGTTCAGCGCCATGCCGTCAGTTGCAGCAGCGCGGAAATGGTCGGCATAGCCACCATACCCGACAGGGTTGGACATACCCGCGAACAGTCCACCACGGGGCATAGCGGGCGTTTGGCCGAATGCGCCTTGACCGTTCGCCAGCGGGCCGGGGTGACAGGCTCCCATCAGCGCCAGTATTTTGTTTCTTGCAATGTCGAGATCGGCGCCGCCCTTGATCAGTTCGGTTTGCAGCGCGGTGAATTTTCCGCGTTCCTCTGGGTAGTGCTTCGTATGCTGATCGAACAGGGCGCTAATGTCGGTCACGCGCTGGCGTTCAGCGGTGATCGCGGCGGCTTCAATGGTCGAATCGGCGTGTGTTTCGGTAGTCATTTTCAGCAAATACCTATCAGGGATTTTCAGGGTTCCCAGCCGTGCAGCAATCCGCAACGGTCGGGCGATTTCGTCGATCAGGCCAGCGGCGAGGGCTTCTTCGGCGCTGAGCCAAATGTCTTGACCGCTCGCCAGCCAGCGGGCGATCTCCTCAGTGGCGGGTTTTGGCGGCATAGATCTCCACCATAGCTTTGGCGACTTTATCCAGCGTTTCGGCGGTTTCGCGCATCTTGGGCGCGTTGCCGTTGATCGCGGTCTGTGGGCCATGAATCATCAGCAGGCGTTTTCAGCCATGACCACTTTGTTACCCGCACACAGAATCAGGCTTGCCGCCGATGCCGCGATCCCATCGTTGTAGGTGGTGACCTTGCCACGGTGGTTTTTCAGCGCGTTGCAGATCGCGATTGCTGAAAACACGCAGCCACCATAGGAGTTGATCCGAATGGCTACAGGTGCATCGGGATTTTCCGCCAGGTCAGCCGTTACGCGCTTGGCGGTGTCGGGTGTGATTTCGTCATAAAGTTGGATTTCCATAGCCCACAGAATCGGCGGATTATTCCGACATTTCAACCGCTTGCATGTCCAAAAACTTTTTTATCTTCCGCTCGTATGACTTGGAGCATGTGGGTAAGCGGTCGAATTGCGCGGCTTCCCAAAGCAGCGCCTTGACGGGATCGGCGGGGCGGTGTGTGTGGTGAATCCGGTTCGCCAATCGCGCCAAGGTGGCGGGTTTTACCGAATCCTTGCCGGTCAGCAGCAGGTAGGCTTGGCAGATCAGGTCATCACGCAACTCTTTCCGCGTTTCGCTGCTCAGGTGGGCTTTAACATCTTCAGCCAGATCAGCGGGCAAGTCTTGGCGGTGCGCGTAGATGGTTCTTAGCAGGTCTTGGATGGTCATAGATAGGGCTATGTGTTTGCCTAGAAAGGGGAAATTTTGTGTTCCGCCGGGCGTTCGGATACCCGCAGTAGTGGTTTTCCAGGGAGTACCTTTGCATCCAATGGCGCACCCCTGCCAGCCAGCGCCGGTTGTGGCGGCGCTGGCTGGTTTGCATTCACTGCGAAAAATACTCAGGTCAGGGGATTTGCCTTCATAACCTTCACGACCTTCAAAACACTGGGTTTCGGCGGTCAAAATTTTGAAGGTTGTGAAGGTTGTGAAGGTTCTTGACTCGGTTTCAGAAAATTTCGCAGTGAAGATTCAAGGACTGATTCATCAGAAATAACTAACTGCCACTGCTTACGCGCTCCATAGAAGCCGGGTGAATCAAAACAAGCGCCGCACTCCATACGTTTTTGATATTTACTGAGAAAATCGCCGATATGCTTGCCGCTCAAGTTGCCACTGCGGTCGCAAAAGTGCGTAGTGAGTACGTCGCGAAGGTCAGGGGCGGTGAATATTTCCTTACCTTCATCGTTCCGATAGGTTTCGTTGGCGCGCAAAATCAACTCATGTGCAGTGGCGGGAGCGGTTTTGAAGGTGTCATACCAAGCCAGTAGCAGATCGCGCAGCTTGCGCTTAACTGGATCAGCATCCTCAATACCGGCACGGGTTAGCAGCGGGTCATCTTCACCCAGCCAGACCAAGGCAGATCGAACGAGGTTGCTCCATTCTTCAAAGCTCCCGAACGGGCGCAACGATTGCGGCGGTTTGCCAGCAACGACAAAGCTCCGCAGGGCGGTTAGCGCAGCAACAGCCAGCGCCGGGCGGTTCTGGGGAATCCACTCAGACAGATTGCGGGGAAACTCCCGCTCTTCGGGACGCTCGCAGCGAGGGTCAATGGTGCAAGCGACTACCCGCCGGGTCATATCGCCCGCGACCGTCAAGTTGTTGCCGGTCGCCAGCCAGGTGACGCAGGTCGGGGCCGTGCCTTGGCGTTGTGTGCCTAGCAGGCGGTCACTGTACTGATCCGAGGTCAGCGCCGTACAAAGCGCATCGCCAGACAGCGCACCCTCCAGGTTATCCAGACAGAGAACCTGATCGCCGTTTAGCAGTACGGTCAATACCCGCTTGCGCTGTTCGTCCGGGTCGCTGGTGAAGGTCATGACCGTTGCGGCGCGTCCGGTGGCGATCAACGCCACACAGTCAGCCAGTAATGATTTTCCGCTGCCTTTGGTCGGGGCGCTAAAGGTGTGCATCGGCGCGGTACGCAGCGAGGGGCGTACCATCGCCGTCAAGATTGCCGATAGCGCGGCGGCTTGATCGTGCGGGCCGCTGAATGAAAACCCGTCCAGGACTTCAGCCAACAGCACATCCAAAGCAGCGCGGCCCTGCTTACGATCCGGCCTTTCCGGGATTGGCGGGAAAGGTTCGCTTTCGACAAACAACAAGCCGGTTGCCGCGTCATAGCCGGGCCGGTCAAGAATGGAACCATCAGGGCGCAAGGTCGGGGCGGTGATGACGGCAACGAGGGGCGGGAAATTCCATAGGCCAGACCGTGATAGCAGGGTTGAAGCCAATGAGCGCGGGGCGTTGCAGGGAACCCAATCGTTTTTTCGCTCGCTGAACTTTATGAAGCCGACAAGTCGGCCAATCCGATCCATTGCGTGATCTGGGTCAAGCGGTACGATGATGGTGTTCCCGGCGGGGCGCTTCATCCAGTGAACAGTTTCAGCGCGGCTGGTGGCCGTGCGGGCGAGGTAGCCAGACCGTTGATAAATGTTGCCGTCATGCTTGACCAAGAGCATTTCAACGGCATCAGCCAGTTCCGGGCCTTGACCGGGGCGCACCTTCAACACGGCATGGCGATGATTCGCCAGCCAGCCTGACCCAGAATCAGGATCGGTATCCAGGTCTTCATCATCTTCACCAGGCGCGGCGGCGGGTTTTTTTTGGGCGCGGCTTGGTGGTCTTGTTACCCGTCGGCGGGTCGCCGTAACCCTGATCACGCAGGGCTTTGGTTGCGGCTTTGAAGTCGCCGCCATGCTCCAAAATCACATAGGCGGCGAATTTGGAGATCGGTTTTTCGGTTTCAAACGGTGTGCTACTCGACCACACATAAAGATAATCTTTGCCCTGCCAGTTGGTCGCTGCACTTACTCCCTCATCCTTGCCGGGCCGTCGCCAGTAAGTGGTTCCATTGCACTCATACAGCCGTTTCCAGCCATGCGCCAATAGCAATTCATCCCAGGATGCGCGGGCGTTGTACGCATCGCCGGGCCGCTCGCCAGGTTGATCGGCGGCGGGTGATTGGGGTTGGGCGCGTCGGTTTTGTTGGCGGGAATGTGAAATGTTTTTGCCAGGGTGAACAGGGCGCGGCGTTCGTCGGGCGTCAGTTCTGGGATCGAATCGAATGAGCCAGCCAGCAGGCGGTAAGGTTGGCCAGTCGGGTGAACCTTGCCGTTTGACGGGGCCAGGATGATGAATCCGCCGGTTCCTCTGGTTTCAATCAGGGTCTTGACCTTGGGTCGGCCATTGGCATCAATCCCATCGGGAATGGTCGCCAGCTTGAGGTTTCCGCCAATTTCAGCGCATCGGTAAAGGTAGTGGTATCCGCCACCGGGGGAAGACTCCAGATAGCCCGCTTCCAATTTGCGGATCAGTCCGCCTAACCCGGCTTCATCGGCAACATCTTTGAAGTGCTGGTAACAGTCAGCATCATCAAACTCGAATGCCTCAAGATTCCCAGAAACCGGGCCGGTCACAGCGCCTATGCCGGTGATTCCGGGTTTGAACAGGGTCGCCAGTTGTTGCCGGTCGGGGCGTTGCGTCTGATAGGGTTTCCAAGGGTCGGGTAGCGGGGCTTTACTTCCATTCATGCGGGGCGGTATGACGCAGATTCCCGCCTCATGGCGCGGCCAGGGCGTGTGGAAGAATGGTGTTTTCTGTAGCGTTTTCCGGTATCATTTACCCACCAATTTGCAGTGAAAAGTCTTGATCTCAAGGCGCAAAAACCCGCTTGGCGAAGCGGTTTTTTGTGCAAGGAAGTATTGCGCCAAAGGCGCTGAATGTTTCAGCGAACCGATCCGGATCATCGCCGAAATAAAAAAATGCCTGTCCCTGACGCGGTGATTCACCTGTACGGATCGGCGAATAGAAACGAATGCGGCCTTTCGTGAAGCAGACTGCAACCGCTTGATCAATCAACGCATGGAACCAACTGGTATCGGTGGCGTTGTTCACTAGGCAGATCGCCTGCTCAACGTTCCCATCCTGATATTCGGCCAGCAACTTGTAGATAAACTGCTGAATTGCAGGCATTGAATATGGCGGATTCAGCCAGACCCGGCCATGCCAAGGCTGATTGAGACCATTGTTTTCCAGAGTGAAGTAGTGGGCGGCTTTAACTGCTTCTTGGGCAAGGTCATGACTGGCGGGATCAAGGTCAATGCCCCTCATGACTTTACGTGCTGCCTCAAGATACGGCGGCGGTGTATACCAATCATCTGACGTGAAAGGCGCTGGCGTCGGTTCAAAAAGCAACATTCGAGATTTCTCCTATATCAAGGCGCAAAAACCCGCTTGGCGAAGCGGGTTTTTTGTTGTCTGCGATTTGGGTTCAAGCTAAAGGCCAATCTTTCAACCGAGCCTTGACAATCTTGCTCATCAGTTCATCAGCGGTCATCCCGCCTTGCGCGGCAAACGTGGTTAAGCAGCTCAGTTCATCATCGGATAGCGGGATGCTGATTTCATGAGTTACTTCTTCATTATTCGTGCAGATACGATCACTCAGCACTTCGAGAGTGTTGGCGATTGTCGTTAGTTGGTTAAACATCCCAAGCCGTGAGGAATCGCAGGTCAGGATTTCAGATTTATCCGCAGGAGCAACAAAGAGGTCAGCTAAAAGCAACAGGGTAGCGGCGGAAGCATTCAAGGCATCAACGATGCTGCATTTCGATAACGGTGTATCGGGTTCATGATCCAGATAGGGATGACGCAGTACGTGGCGTTGCGAATTCATTGCATTGCACTCCTCTTGGCTTTGTGTTCAGCGGTTGACGTTGCGCGATTTGCGGCGATCCAGGCATCCAGATCGTCGCGATGGTAAAAGCAGAGTTTCCCCAACTTGGTGAACGTGGGGCCGCGTCCCTGACTGCGATAGCAGGCCAGCGACTTGACCGATAGGCCCAGGTAGGCGGCGGCGTTCGCTACGTTCATGCGCCCGTCTGGGAAAATCTGGACGCTGGGCGCGGCGGGTTGCAGTTCGATCATCGTAAATACTCCAAATTTATAAACTCGAAACAAGTACAAAATGTAACTTAGGTTAGTTTTATGCTATTGTCAAGCACAATCAGGAATTATTAACGCAACCTAAAAGGTGCATGACATGGCGGAAAAACGCGGTGGTAAGCTCAACAAAAGTGAGGCGCTACAGGTTCGGTTCGATCCGATCTTGCGGTGGTCTGTAGAGATACTTGCGGGGCGTGAACGGCGGAGCTTGAGTTCTACTATCGAATGGGCGACAGAACGCGCTGTAAAAGAAATGCCCGTAGTTGAAAAAAACGGGAAGTCAGTATCTGCATGGCAGATCGCAGATAAATGCTGGCATTCCGATCCCATCTGGCGATTGGTTACGTTCGCAAAGGATTACTCGGAACTTATGACGTTCGACGAGCGCAACCGCTACCAAGCGATCTTGTTTATGATTGGATTGGAACAGAAACTTGATCCAAGCAAAGAGCCACATCCAATCTATTTGGTTCAGCAAGAATGGCTTGCACCCATGCACGAGGTATGGCCTTACATCGTCGAAAACTCAGGAAATTTGGATATGGTTGAAGTGCGAGATCGTTATCTCAAGGCCCGGAACTCATGTCAGCAAAACGCCTAACCCGCCTTGACTTTCGCCGGTTACAGCCAGGCCAGCAATTAACATCCGGCGGCATTCACTTTGAACGGCTGGCGAATGGTGACGGGCGCTATGCCGTCAATATCATGGTGGACCGGGTTCGCATTCATCGGATTGTCGGCTTGGAGAGTGAAGGCGTGACTCTGACACAAGCTGAACAGCTTATTGAGCAATTGCGGACTGAAGCGCGGGCTTCACGGTTAAACCTTCCCAAAGGTCGCAAGGTGGCGCTCGGTTTCAGCATGGCGGCAGATGACTATCTCAAGCGATTGGACGCCAGCCAGGGGCGCAACATGGGCAAGAAACGCCTGCATATCGCCTTGCACCTCAAGCCCTTCTTTGCTGATAAATCGCTTTCCAAGATTGAAAAGTTTGATCTGCAACGCTACGCCAAGCAGCGCCGGGGAAATGGAGCTGCACCAGGCACGATCAACCGTGAATTCGCCACCCTCTTGCACCTGTACAAGCGGGCGGTGGAGTGGGGATGGCTGGACAAGGTTCCGTTCGAGATACCGCGCCAGAAGGAAGAAAATCGGCGAATGGTTTATCTCACTTCAGAACAGATCAGCGCCCTGCTGTCAGCGGCCAAAGCGGATCGGCGCTGGGAGCTATATCCCTTCATCCTGATCGCGCTGCATACCGCGATGCGGCTTAATGAGATTCTCAGTATCCGGCGGGCGGATATTGATTTGGCGCGGCGGATTATTCACATCCCGCAGGCCAAAGCCGGGGCGCGTGATCAGCCGATCACGGTTGAGTTGGCGGATTACTTGCGGGAAGTATTGGCAATGGGCGCGGCGGATCAGGTATGGCTGTTTCCGGCAAACAGCGCCAGCGGGCATACCGTGGAAATTGCCCAGGCGTTTCAGCGCGTCGTGACCGCAGCGGGATTGAATCCGCGTGAAGTGATCCAGCATACCTTGCGGCATACCGCGATCACGCATCTGGTTCAATCCGGCGTTGATTTGCCAACCGTGCAGCGCATCAGCGGACATAAAACGCTGGCGATGGTGGCGAGATATAGCCACCAGAATGGAGAGCATATTCAGGCCGCAATGGAGCAGTTGCAAAACCGGATTACACAGGAATTACACAGGCCACAAAAAAGCCTTACCGGAACCTGACGGTAAGGCATTGAATTAAATGGTGGGCCCTGTCCGATTTGAACGGACGACCAAGGGATTATGAGTCCCCTGCTCTAACCGCTGAGCTAAGGGCCCTAAAAGCAAGGGTAGTCCTGCATTCAGTAGTGGTTATTTACTTATGCTATTGTAAAAAATAGCATTTCCCCTACCAATCACTATATTTTGCAGGACTACCAAGCAAAGAAAATGGATCGCCTCAGAAAATTGATCGCCGGTGATTCATTCCAAATCCAAAAAGCTGCGTAATTGTTCAGACCGGTTCGGATGCCGTAACTTGCGCAGCGCCTTGGCTTCGATCTGGCGGATGCGTTCACGAGTCACATCAAACTGCTTGCCCACTTCCTCCAGGGTATGATCGGTAGGCATATCGATCCCGAACCGCATCCGCAACACTTTAGCCTCGCGTGGAGTCAGGGTCGCCAGCACTTCGCGAGTCGCTTCGCGCAAACCTTCAACGGTCGCTGCATCCACTGGCGACATCACATTCAGATCTTCGATGAAATCACCCAAATGAGAATCTTCATCGTCGCCAATGGGTGTTTCCATCGAAATCGGCTCTTTGGCGATTTTCATGACTTTGCGAATTTTATCTTCCGGCATTTCCATCCGTCGAGCCAGTTCGTCTGGAGTCGGTTCGCGGCCCATTTCCTGCAACATCTGCCGCGAAATGCGGTTCAGCTTATTGATGGTCTCGATCATGTGAACGGGAATGCGGATGGTCCGAGCCTGATCGGCAATCGAACGGGTAATCGCCTGCCGGATCCACCAAGTTGCGTAAGTCGAGAATTTGTAGCCGCGCCGATACTCGAATTTATCCACCGCTTTCATCAAGCCGATGTTGCCTTCCTGAATCAGATCGAGAAATTGCAGACCCCGGTTGGTGTACTTCTTGGCGATGGAAATCACCAGTCGCAGATTGGCCTCAACCATCTCTTTCTTGGCGCGCCGCGCCTTGGCCTCGCCAATCGCCATGTGGCGATTAATGTCCTTGATTTCATGAATGGATAGCCGCGCTTGCTGTTCAATCGCCTGTAATCGCTGTTGTGCGTCCAGCACGACCTCGCGCTGTTCAGTCAACAAGGGCGAATGCTTCTTGCCGGCCTTGATGTGCTCATCCACCCAGTCCAGCCGGGTTTCATTCTGCAAAAACGAGTTAATAAAGGTTTTACGCGCATTTGCGCCCGATTGACGCATGCGATCATTACCGCTTTTTCCCGGGCGCGGATGCGTTCGGCGGTTTCGTGCAGGCGAGTAATGAGATAATCCTGAGTTTTCGGCACCAGCCGAAATTGCAGGAAACGCTCGCCAAGCTGCTGTCGCAACATTCGGGTTTGATCATGCTGAAAACCGAGATGGTCAGCGCTGTTGATCGTCTCTTGATACAGTTCATTCAACTCGGCAAACCGGCGGGCGGTTTCCTCAGGATCAGGACCACTGCCCTCGATCACATTGGCGCCGTCTTCGTCTTCATCTTCATCCTCGCTCACGACCGCCACCGCGTCTACGACCACGACGGCGTCCGGATCATCAACCGCCAGCAGCAGCGCTTCATCCGGCAATGCAGGCGCTGGTTCTTCGATATCATTAAAGCCGCCAATAATGTCGGACAGCCGAGCGCCATTATCGCTGATCGAGTGGTAAGCGCGGAGCAGTTCACCAATGGTTGGCGGATAGCTGGCCAAGGCGGACAACACCTGGCTCATGCCTTCCTCAATCCGTTTGGCGATCTGAATTTCGCCTTCGCGGGTCAGCAACTCGACGGTGCCCATCTCGCGCATATACATCCGCACCGGGTCGGTGGTGCGGCCAAACTCGCTGTCCACGGCCGCCAGCGCAGCGGCGGCTTCCTCGGCCACGACGTCATCATCGGCGCTGGCCGGATTCTCGTTGAGTAGCAAGGTCTCGGTATCGGGCGCGAACTCGTGTACTTCGATGCCCATATCGTTGATCATCGCGATGATGTCTTCGATCTGTTCGGGATCGACGATATCATCAGGCAAATGGTCATTCACCTCGGCATAGGTCAGGAAACCCTTTTCCTTGCCGCGGGCGATCAACTTCTTTAACTGCGATTGCTGCTGCTCGCTCATGACCTGATCACAGACCCAGTAAGAAAAACATAAACTAATAATGGTATCACGAGTGCCGTAATAATCTACCGCACCGGAAATTAACTAGACTTTTTGCGGCTTGCCAAGGTTCCGCACGACCTCGCGCTCCTCGCTGCTCAGCGCCCGTGGCGTACCCCAGCGCATCAACATTTCCGGCAAGCGTTCCCGTAATTCACCAGGTCGCCGCAGCGCGACCAAAATATCGCCAAATTCCTGTTCAAACTGATAATCCTGATCGGGAACTTCCGGCTGCCAGGTCGCCAGCCGTTCCAGAATAGCCCCTTCACGAGTGTTCCGGTAACGCTCCAGCACCGCAGCAACCCTGAGTTGGGGATTGCCTTGCAGCATTTCAATCAGATCAGCCAGCAGTTTTATCCCCGGCTCCTTCTGCCTCCGCAAAGCCGGATCATCCGCCGTAACGTGTTGCGCCAGATCCGGGCGATATAGCAGAAGCGCAATCGCCTTACGCAGCGAGGTCCGAGTCAGCCGCAAGTTACGGTCGGCGCGACTGGGCGCAGTCACGGCTGACGATGAGCGCAGCCGCGTCGTCGCGGTAGCCAGCCCGGCTTCCTGTTGCAACCGTTCCTCCATCAAATCGCGAAAATGCCCTTCAGGCAGTTTTTCCAGCAAGGGCCGGGCGAGTTCCGCCAATTTGGCGCAACCCGCCAGCGTGTCGGGATCGGTCTGGGCGCGCAATTCAGCGAACAGGTAATCCGCCAGCGCAGTAGCCTGACCCAGGCGCTGCTCGAACGCGGGCTGACCTTCGCGGCGAATCAGGGTATCGGGGTCATCGCCCTCCGGCAGAAACAGGAAACTCGCCTGCCGACCATCGCGCAGAAATGGCAGCGTTGCCTCCAGGGCCCGCCAGGCGGCGACTCGGCCAGCACGGTCGCCGTCAAAGCAGAAGACTAGGTCATTGATCACCCGGAACAGACTCTCAACATGCGCGGCAGTCGTGGCGGTGCCCAGCGTGGCGACGGTATAGCTGACGCCATGCTGGGCCAGCGCCACCACATCCATATAGCCCTCGACCACCACCAGCCGGGAGGAAGGCCGCCCATTCGCTCGCGCCTCATATAGGCCATATAGCTCCGATCCCTTGTGAAACAGCGGTGTTTCCGGTGAATTGAGATATTTCGGAGTGACTGCGTTATCCAGCGCCCGCCCGCCAAACGCAATCACTCGCCCGCGCCGATCCCGGATCGGGAAGATAATCCGGTCGCGAAAGCGGTCACGCAATCGTCCCTGTTCATCGCGACTGGCCAGCCCGGCCGCCAGCAAATGATCCGCCGCCGCCCCGGCGTCCCGCAGCGCTTGGCTTAAATTTTCCCAACCCGGCGGCGCATAGCCGATCCCGAAAACATTCGCGATCTGGCCGGTGAGTCCGCGCTGGCGCAGATAGTCTACCGCCCGTTGCCGGGTGGGATGTTCGCGCAACTGACGCCGGAAAAATCGCTCTGCCTGCGCCATCCAGTTCAGCAACAGGGGCCGGATGGATTCGCTGCCGCCATCGCTGCCGGTATAGGGCAGTTCCAACCCGGCCTGACGCGCCAGTTCTTCTACCGCATCGGGAAATTCCAGCCGCTCATAGGCCATCAGAAAGCCAATGGCATTGCCGTGAGCGCCGCAGCCAAAACAGTGATAGAACTGTTTATTCGGGCTGACCGAGAACGATGGGGTTTTTTCGGCGTGAAATGGACAACAGGCCATAAACTCGCGGCCCGCCCGGCGCAGTGGCACTCGACTGTTGACGATCTCGACCAGATCAACCCGGCCGAGCAGTTGATCAAGGAATTCCTGGGGGATGCGGCCAGCCATAGCCCCGAAGCCTAGCCGATGAGCGCCCAACCGTCAGCGGTTGGATGCCAGGAAATTATTATGGATAAGTTGGGATATTGCGGATGCGGCGAATGCGCCGGTTCGCAGGAAAACCGTTCAGCCGCCAAAACGGGTCTTGACCTTGGCGCTGACCAGCGTCATATCGGCCCGGCCCTGTGCTTGATCTTTAATTAACGCCATGACTTTACCCATATCGCGCACCGACTGTGCGCCGGTTACAGCGATGGCATTGGTGATCAGGGCGTCAAGGTCGGCTTCGCTCAGGGGCGCAGGCAGGTAGGATTGAATCAATTCAATCTCGAAGGTTTCCTGATCGGCCAGATCGCTGCGACCGGCGCTCTGGTATTGGATCACGGACTCACGACGCTGCTTGATCATTTTTCCAGCACCGCCAGAACCTGGGCGTCGTTCAACTCGATGCGCTCGTCCACTTCGCGCTGCTTGATGGCGGCCATGATCAGGCGAATCGGGCCAAGGCGGTTTTTGTCCTTGGCGCGCATGGCGACTTTCATGTCATCCTGAATTTGGTCTTTAAGCGACATGACGACAGACTCGCAAACAGTAGCGAAAGATGAAAGCAATTTAGAACATGCGGACGCGGCGGGCGACTTCGCGAGACAGTTTCTTTAGATGACGCTTGACCGCGGCAGCCGCTTGCGTTTGCGTTCCTGGGTCGGTTTTTCGTAGGACTCACGGCGACGGACTTCGGACAGAACGCCGGCTTTTTCGCAGGAACGCTTAAAGCGGCGCAACGCAACATCAAACGGTTCATTATCTTTAACTTTCACGGAAGGCATTAACCCAGCACCTCGTTCATCATGGTTTAAGTGGACACTCTAAAAATTGCATAATGGATAACCGATAAATTGTAATCACACTGGTTGCCAAATGCAAAATAGCGAAACGCCATGTTAATTCTCGGCATTGAAACCTCCTGCGATGAAACCGGCCTGGCCTTGTATGACAGCGAACACGGTTTGCTGGCGCATGCCCTGCATAGCCAGGTCGCGCTGCATGCCGAATATGGCGGCGTCGTGCCGGAACTGGCCTCCCGCGATCATGTCCGTAAGACGCTGCCGCTGCTGCGCGGGATTTTCCGGCAGGCCGGTCTGGAACCCGTTCGGGTGGACGGAGTGGCCTATACCCGTGGGCCGGGATTGATCGGCGCGCTATTGGTGGGCGCGGCGATTGGCCGCAGTCTGGCCTGGACCTGGAACGCGCCCGCGATTGGCGTCCATCACATGGAAGGCCATTTGCTGGCCCCCATGCTCGAACCGGATCCGCCGACCTTTCCGTTCGTCGCGCTCCTGGTGTCCGGCGGTCATAGCCTGCTGGTGCGGGTGGATGGCATCGGCCGCTACCAGATCATTGGCGAATCGGTGGACGATGCCGCTGGCGAAGCCTTTGACAAAACCGCCAAATTACTCGGTCTGCCCTATCCGGGCGGCCCGGCGCTGGCAAAACTGGCCGAACAGGGCGATCCGGGCCGCTTCCGCTTCCCTCGCCCGATGACCGACCGCCCCGGTTGCGATTTCAGCTTCAGCGGCCTTAAGACGGCGGCGATCACTGCCTGGCGCAAGCTGGAACCGACCGTGGAAAATCGGGCCGATGTCGCTCGCGCCTTCGAGGAGGCCGTAGTGGATACGCTGGCGATCAAGTGTCAGCGGGCGTTGCAGGCAACCGGGTTGAAACGGCTGGTCGTCGCGGGCGGCGTGGGAGCCAACCGGAGGTTGCGGGAGCGGTTACGGGAACTGGCCGCAGCTATGAATGGAGCGGTTCACTATCCCCGGCTGGAGTTTTGCACCGATAACGGCGCCATGATCGCGTATGCCGGTTGGCGGCGGCTGGCGGCTGGTCAGCGCGAGGATGCGGCGATTAGCGTTGCGCCGCGCTGGCCGCTGGACAGTTTGACTCCGGTGGATGAAATGACTGCTGACGGCTATCAATAAATCCAACCGCATATTTTGGAATTTGGCTGCTTGAAATCAGGTTTTTTGCACTGTAGCATTTTGACTTGACGGTTTCCCCAAGTGGGATGAAAAGGGAACACGGTGAGGCTTTATCCGCCCATGCCGTGGCTGCCCCCGCAACTGTAAGCGACGAGCCGACGCTCACTACACGCCACTGGTCGGTTGGAACGACTGGGAAGGCCGAGCGAAAGGCGATGACCCGCCAGCCAGGAGACCTGCCGTCACTGCGTCACCTACCTTTGAACGGGGTTTTT
>JAAUTD010000046.1 GCA_012031845.1 Synechococcaceae cyanobacterium SM1_2_3 | reverse complement strand
CGCGGCCCAGCCACCGGCACCTCGGGAGGGAATGTGATGAACGATGCGATGAAGGACGGGATGAAGGACGCGACGAAGGACGCGATGAAGGTCTTGGACGCTCGGGCCAAGGGCGTGTACCTGATCACCGTCACGCCCTTCACCGACAGCGGCGCGCTCGACCTCGGTGATCGACCGGTCGGCATTGATGAGCTCGATCAGGCGGATGAGGATGACGGGCCTTCTGCTTCTGCTTGAGCTCGCGGCCCACCTCTTGGGCGATGGCGCGCACATCGCCCGAGCCTGCCGAGGCGGCATAGCGCTCGAACGTGCGCATGTATTGCTCGGCGGCGCGGGCCTGCCGTTGCAAATGTTGCAGTTGCCGCCCCAGTTCTTCGCGCACATCGTTCAAGCGGTCGAGATTGTCGCGGGCGTGACGAATGCGGGTTTCGGTTTCGCGGCGGCGTTCCTTGTATTTGGAAATCCCAGCGGCTTCTTCCAGAAATACCCGCAGATCTTCCGGACGCGATCGATGATCCGCGAAATCATCCCTTGTTCGATGATGGCGTAGCTGCGCGGCCCCAGCCCGGTGCCAAGAAAAATATCGGCAATATCGCGGCGGCGGCAGCGCGAGCCATTGAGGAAGTAGCTGGATTGGCCGTCGCGACTGACCAGCCGTTTGATGGCGATTTCGCCGTAGCTGGCCCAGGCCCCGCCCAGCCGCCCCTGGCTATTGTCGAACACCAGTTCGATGCTGGCCTGGCCGACCGGTTTGCGGCTGGCCGAACCGTTGAAAATCACATCGCTCATGGTTTCGCCGCGCAGACTGCGGGCCGAACTTTCGCCCATCACCCAGCGCACCGCGTCAATGATGTTGGATTTGCCGCAGCCGTTGGGGCCAACGATGCCGATCAGGTTGCTGGGCAGATGCAGCACGGTGGGGTCCACGAACGACTTGAACCCCGCCAGCTTAACCGTGCTTAACCGCATGAAGAGGCCGAAGGTGAAGCGTGAGGAATCAGGATCGCCGCAACAAGGGTTGTAATACGGCTTCGATGGCTTCCATGTCCGGGATGATGACGGCTTGATCCTGATAGCGCGCCCAACTGAGGATGCCGGGGCGGCGCAACTCCGACTCAGCGATATCCGGATCAGGCGTAATTTCGTTGCGTTTCAAATTGATGGGACGCGGCGCCGAGGTGCCGAGGATGCCAAAATAGGGCAACTTGGCATCGTTGCCCAGAGCATTGACGATGATGATGCGGGAATTAATGTCGGCCTCAGCCGCCACCCGGAAAATGAGTCGTCCCAAGCTGACCAGCGGCGTGGTTAGATTTCGCCACAACATCGCGCCCGCCACCCAGTGTGGCGCTTTTTCGATCTGCAACGGCTGCGCAAAGGGCAAAACCTCAGTGACCAGACTGTTGGGCAGGATGATCTGCCCACTCTGTACGGCAATAATTAAACAACGCAGGCTCGATGAGGCTTCCATTACGGTGTCCATGAAAGTGATGTAATTGTTTAATCACGCCCGGGTCGCTGGAGCCGACCTTGCCTCGCCTGACCGGCTGAATCAGGTGATTAACCCCAAAGCGCGTTCGCCCAGAATTTTGCGGATGGAGTGCATCAACTGTTCTTCCTGATACGGTTTGGTCAGGTAGTCGTTGACGCCTAATTTGAACGCCCGCTCGCGATGTTTTTCGCCGCCGCGCGAAGTCACCATGATGATCGGCATGTGGCTCAGCAGCGGTTGATTGCGGACATGGGCCAGCACCTCGAAACCGTCCATGCGCGGCATCTCGATATCCAGAATCGTCAGATCCGGCACCTGGGTTTGCAGCATCGCCACCGCGTCCATGCCATCCTTCGCCGTAGTGGCCTGGATGCCGTGGCGTTCCAGAATTCGCGCCGTAACCTTGCGCATGGTGATGGAATCGTCCACCACCATGATGGTGATTTTCTCCGGACGGGCTTCCTGACGCGCCGCGCGCAGCGCCCGGCTTTCCGCCTGCTTCTGCGCCTGCGAGCCAATGTTGCGCACCAGCGCCGCCAGCTCCAGCACCACCACTACCCGGCCATCGCCCAGCACGGTAGCGCCGGAAATGCCGGAAACGGCGTTGAACTGTGGCCCCACTGGCTTGACGATGATTTCCTGGTTGCCCAGCACCGCCTCAACCTGTAATGCGGCGCTGGCTTCCGCGCTGCGAAACAGCAGGGTGGGCGGCTTGCGGTCGGCCACTTCATCAAAGGGCAGAATATGTTCGCTGCCCATCAGGATGCCCAGATTATGCAGCGGATAGTTCCGGTTATTCTGCTGATGCTGAATCTGTTCGCCGGCCAGATAGGACTTAAATTCACTGTCCTTGATCCGGGTCACCAGTTCAATGCTGAGCAGTGGGATGGCGTAGGTCGCTTCGCCGGCCCGCACCAGCAGCGCTTGGGTGACCGACAGCGAGAATGGCAGCCGGATGATGAAGCGGGTGCCCTGACCGGGGTCGGTCTGGATCAGCAACGCGCCGCGCATGGCCCGGATCGCTTCGTTCACCACATCCATGCCCACGCCGCGCCCGGAAATCTGGGTTACTGACGTCGCCGTGGAAAAACCAGGGCGCAGCAGCAAAGCGATTAGATCTTCATGAGACGCGGGTTGTCCAGGCAGCAAAAAGCCTTTTTCCTGGCCTTTGGCGCGGATGGCGTCAAAGTTGAGGCCAGCGCCATCGTCGCTCAGCTCCAGCACCAGTTCGGCGCCTTCCCGCCGCAGCGTCAGCGAGATATTGCCGATGTCGGATTTATTGGCCGCCCGCCGCCGCTCCGGGGCCTCGATGCCGTGCGCCAGCGAATTGCGCAGCATGTGCTCCAACGGCGCGACCATATTTTCCAGCACCGTGCGGTCCACTTCTGATTCTTCGCCGCCCACCAGCAACTCGGCGCGCTTGCCCATATCCTGGCTGGCCTGGCGCAGACCCGGCGCAAGCGGGGAATAATGGTGCCGAATCGCACCATGCCGGTGCGCATCAAGCCTTGTTGAATCTCCTTGTTCACCTTGCCCTGCTGGTCGAGCAGGGTCGTTATTTCGCGGGAATGATCGCTCAGGGTATTGCCGACATTACCCAGATCATCCGCGATTTCCATGAGCGAGCGGGCGACTTGTTGCAACTCGGTAAAGCGGTCCAGCTCCAGCGGGTCAAATTCAAGCTGGTGAGCTTTGCTGCCTTGATCCTGCCGCGACTGAATCCGCGCCTCAGCCTGGGTCGCCAGATGATTAACCTGGCGACGCAAGCGGGTAATGGTTTGCTCCAGTTCGTTGAGGTTGAGACTCATCGCGCCGACGCCCTGGTCAATGCGGGCGCGGAAAATACTGCTTTCGCCCATCTGGTTGACCAGCGTATTGAGCAGCACCGCGCTGACGCGAATACTGTCGGCGGGGCCGCCGCCGCATTTTTCTCGACAGGCCGCGCGGCGGTGGTGGTGGCCACCATCATTGGCGCCGTAGGCAAAATCGGCTGCGCCTGCTCAACCGGCTTGGCGCCAATAAGGCCCTGCAATTCATCAATCAAGGCTTGCGCCGGCGGCGGGCGGGTCCCGCTCACGACCCCGGCCAACATCTGGTGCAGGTTGTCAAGGGCGCGTTGCACCGGGTCAAGAATGGTCGGCGATGCTTTGAGGATGCCCTTGCCAAGAGCGTCCAGCACCGATTCAGCGGCGTGCGCCAAATCACCCACGGTCATAATGCCGGCCATGCGTGAACTGCCCTTGAGGGTGTGCATTTCCCGACGCAGATTGTTGAGTAGCTCAATATTGTCGGGTTCGCTGCGCAACCGTCCGAGGATAACATCGCTGGAGTCCAGAATTTCGGTCGCTTCGGTCTGGAATACCTGCGCCAGTTCCTGATCCAGCTCGGTCATGGTGCGCAACGAACTCGGCTCTGCCGCCACGGCCGCCGGTTGCAGTTCCCGGCCATCGTCTAGCGGCGATGGCAATGCTTCGGTGATCTCACCGGCGGTAACCATCGTTGCCAAATGCTGCAAATCGGCGATTAATGCGGTCGCTGCGGTCGGAGTGGCGCCGCCCGCCGCTTCGACCAGCATTCGGTTCAACCGATCCAGGGCTTGTTGCAGGTTATCAAGCACGACCGGCGTGATCCGCCCGCTGATCCGGCCGAGAGCATCCAGCACCGATTCGGCGGCATGGGCCAGGTCGCCGACCGTCATGATGCCCGCCATGCGGGAGCTGCCCTTGAGGGTGTGCATGCCTCGGCGCAGATCGTTAAGCAGTCCGGGCCGGTCAGGATCAACGCTGAGCTGCTGCAAAATGGCGTCGCTGGCGTCAAGAATCTCGGTGGCTTCGTACTGGAAGACTTGCGCCATATCCTCGTCCGGGGCCGGCAATGCCTCGACGGCGGGCAGATGCAGTTCGACCGGGACCGGTGGCTGAATTGGCGGAGTCGGCGGAATGGCTGGAATCGGTTCGGCCAGTTCTGGCGCTGTTGGCGTGATCTCTACCAATGGCTCCTGTGATAGCTCATCCGCACGGGCCATCAATGGCGTCAGCGGAACCAGGGTGGCCTCAGTCGCCGGGGGGTCTGGCTGATCACCGGTTCCAAGGCCGCCGCCGCCGCATCAATCAGCCCGGCAATCTCTGGAGTCGCCGCCAGTACGCCATTCAACACCTGGCTCAGCAGGCTTTCAAACCGCCAGGCGAAATCACCCAGTATGCTGGCGCCGACGACTCGACCACTGCCCTTGAGCGTATGGAAGGCGCGCCGCAGGATGGTGATCGCCTCGCGATTCTCCAGGTTTTCCTGCCAGATGGAGACGTACTTGCGGATCGTGGCCAGTTCGCCTTGCGCTTCTTCGAGAAAGACCTCGGCAAACTCCGGGTCAATATCAGGCGCGATCAACCAATGGGGCAGCGGAGCGACGGCGGCTTCAGGTTCAGCCTCGACTTGCAGCAACGCCCGCGCCTGCCCGACCAGGGGCGCTAAAACCTCCAGCGCATTTTCCCGCGGCGGGACATCGCCGACCAATGGCGCCAGCGCCTCGACGGCAGCTTCGACAACGGCGGCGATATCAGGGCTGGGAGCCAAACTGCCGCTGAGAATCTGATTGAGCAGATTTTCAAATTCCCAGGCGAAATCGCCAATGACCGTGGCTCCGACCATCCGGCCACTGCCCTTGAGGGTGTGAAAAGAACGGCGCAAAACAGCGAGCGATTCATCGTTTTGCAAATGCTTTCGCCAGATGGCGAGATGTTCGCGAATTCCAGCGAGTTCGCCACGGGCTTCTTCGAGAAAGACTTCGATGAATTCAGGGTCAGTATCAGCAAGACCGATCAGTTGCACCAGTCCGCTCGTCTCTTCGGCCATGCTCGCCTCCGGGCTGCGTTGGGTCGGGTTCGAGCAGCAGCCCCGCCGATAAATCTGGCGGCGGCAAACCGGTCTCAGGTGTAACAACCCGTGTGTCAGGCTTGATTTCGACCGTCGTTGATAGGGACATCGGCGGCGTCACTGGCATGTTCAGCAGAGTTTCCAACCGGGTCAGATGCTCTTGCATAGCATTAATCGCGGCAGTGGGAGCGGAGTCGCCACTGTTCAGTGGTTCCAGACAGTATCCCAGTTCAGCCAGAATATCCGCACAAACGCCGGTAACCAGCGATCCATAATGTTCGGCGTCGCCGCTGATCAGGGCGTCTATAATGCGAATCAGGCGGTCGAACGCCCGTGTCATCGCCGCCCATCGGTGCTCAGCAAACATCTGGCGCAGGGCCAGCAGATCGCCATGCAGCGCCAACCACGATCCAGGTTGTTCGGCGGCTTGCTCCAACGGACCAGCGATAGTGTGCTGAAGCCGCTTTAACGTGTCCTGAATCTCATGGATCGCGGGCCGCTCCGGTTCCAGCAAACCCACGTTCGAGACGCGGTTTGCGCTGGACGCAGCGCGTTGGCGCGCTTGTCGCACCGCTTCGGTTGCTTCCAACAACAGCGTATCTGAGCGACGGCCGCCGGGCGTCAAGGATGCGTCCAGATAAGTTGTCAACCGGTCAGTCGCTTGTCGCCAGGATGAAAAATCCAGCGTCGCGCCGTTCGCCCGCTCCAAAGCGGCCTGACGCATTTCGTCCAGAAGAACAACTGCCTCGCGATGCTCCAAAGTCTCCAGCGGGGCGCGTATTTGAGCTAATGCATCAATCATCGTTTCTAATGGCGCGTTATCGGCAGGATCCAGGTCATACATATCCAGATCGAATTGAACCCGTTGCAGCGCCATCAATAAATCGTCTTTCAGGAAACCTAACCGGTCGTCGGCGATGCGACGAGAAACCATCACGCTACCTCCCGCACGGAGAACCTGACCACTGGACCGTCGCCATTTGGAAACGGACGCATCGGGGCTACAAGAAGCCTCAGGCTTTCAGCCCCGACCTGCGGTTCAGGCAGGCAGGCGGAAGCCAGCCACCGATTGACGCAATTCCTGCGCCAGTTGATGCAAGGTGCCGATGGCGGATGCAGTCGCTACGCTGCTCTCGGCGGTCTGCCCAGTAATCTCGTTGATGGAAATCATGGCTGTGGAAACCCGCGAAGCCATCTCCGACACCTGTCCAGCAGATTTTGAAATTTCGTCAATGAGTTCAGCCAGCTTGGCGGATACTTTCTCAATTTCATCGAGCGCTTCGCCCGCTTTTTCGGCCAGTCCGGCGCCACCCACTACTTCAGCCGTACTCTTTTCCATCGAGATGACCGCTTCGTTGGTATCGGCCTGAATGGTCTTGACCAGGGTTTCAATCCGTTTGGTCGCGTTGCTGGAACGCTCGGCCAGCCGTTGCACTTCGTCGGCAACCACTGCAAAGCCACGACCGGCGTCGCCAGCGGCGGAAGCCTGAATCGCCGCATTGAGCGCCAGGATGTTGGTCTGGTCAGCGATGTCATTGATCAGCGCCACGATGTCGCCAATTTCCTGCGAGGACTCACCCAGCCGCTTAATCCGTTTGGAGGTGTCCTGAATATGTTCGCGGATCACGTTCATGCCGTGGATGGTGTGCCGCACCCGGTCGCCACCCTCGTGCGCTATGCCAACTGATTTCTCGGCCACTTCGGCAGAAGCGGCGGTCTTGGCGGACACCTGATCCATGGATTGCGCCATTTGCATCACCGTGGCGCTGACATTTTCAATCTGGCGCGCCTGAATTTCACTGGATTTGGCGAGGCGATCCGCAATCGCGCTGGTTTCCTGCACCGCCGCGGCCACCAGCCCAGAGGTGTTGTTGATGGTGGACACCAGGTCGCGCAGCGCCTCAATGGCATAGTTGACCGAGTCGGCAATCGCGCCGGTAATATCCTCGGTCACGCTGGCCTGCACCGTCAGGTCGCCTTCGGCCAGATTGCCCAGCTCATCAAGCAGGCGCAGGATGGCGTCCTGATTGCGGTGGTTCTGTTCCTCGGTTTCCTGCTTGCGATGTTCGCTATCAATAAGCCGCTGCCGACTTTCGCGATTCTGAACATAAAACAGCACCATGAGCAGGATCAGGGCGATGAAGCCCAGCAGGTAAGCCACTTCATAGCTTAGCGGTATGCCCAGCACCCGCAGATTGCGGCCACTTTCGACATAATCTTCAGTCAGCTTGGTGGCGGTTTCCAGCAAGGCGTCGCCTTTATTAGCCAGACTTTGAGCCGCAGTCTGCACTTTCACCAGTTCGGGCGACTTTTCGACGATTCGCACCGTTTCGGTTTCCAGCGATTTGAATCGCTCCGCCAGATCGCCCAGCTTACTGGCGCTGTCCGAGATAGTGACGCGATCAACGCCCAAACGACTGTCGCCTTCGCGCATACCCTTCAGCACCCGCCCGAACAGGCTGACATTGCGGCTGAACCGATCCGCAGCGGCGGCGGCGCTCAGACCACCCTCGCTCAGCATGCGCTTGAGGTCGCTCTCAATCTGCTGGGCCAGCAACAACTGATTGGTCGCCAGATAAACCTGGCGGGGATCAACCCGGTTATTCGACAGGCTTTTGGCAATGTCGTCGGACAGCGTGATCATCAAGGTTAGCGAACTTTCCAGCAGCGGCACTACATTGCTCACCGAAACGACCGGATCTCGCCCGGCCAGAATCACGTCAATCTCAGTTCGCGCCACCTTCCAGTTGTTTTCCAGAAGCCCTAACTGTGGCTGGATGTTTTCCGGCGCGGGCGGCAATCCCAGACTGGCGTTTCCGCTTTTCTGCGCGATCAACGCCTGCTCGAAATGGTCGCGGCTGTTTTTGAGTTTATCGAACGCCGTTTCCTTGCCACGCGCCGATTCAAGCGCTTCGGCGACCATTGCGCGTGACAGCAAACGCTGTTCACTGGCGTATTTGAAGTACGCTTCGCTCTGCTGATTCTGCCGCGCCAGCAAAACAAAAATGACACCCATCAGCACGATGAATAGCACCAAGGCGCCTAGCAACGCTATGTAGGTGACAGAAAATCCTCTCAACGCCGAATAATCTCGCGAGTCACGCATTCGTTATTTCTCGTTGAACCTGATCCGGATCGGCCCCCGCCCGATGGCTCGAAGGGGAAGTTCTCAAAAATTGCTCGGAAATCTAGTTGGCTGCATTGGCGAATCGGGGATCCGCGAGCAACGCGCTAGTATTAAAGACCAGCCAGTGTTGATTCTCATGCAAAAACGCCTCAGTGACATAGGGGCGCAGGTTTTCATCTACGGTATCCATTGTGGGTAGACGGTGTTGCGGCCCAAAATGGCGCATGCCAACAACCTCATCCACCAGTAGCGCGTAATCCCATTCACCAATCCGCACTACCACGATCTGGGAACCGGGCAGTTGCGCCGTGGGCCGACCCGTTAAAAAATCCCGCAAGTCGGACACTGAAATCACTTTACCGCGCAGATTGGCGATGCCGAGCAGCCAGCGTTTGACTCCAGGCACCCGGGTGATCCGGGGAACAGGAATAATTTCAGCAACATCGTCCATGGAGAATAGCAGGTTCCATGAGGCCAGACGCAGCGCCAAACGTCCGCGAATTTCCGATAATTGCGCATTGACCGCCGCTGTGGGCGCTCGCTCGCGAACCCGTTGATCAAGTTGCAACAGGAGGTCGAAAGGATGCCGAGGAGGTGAAGCCGCTAGGGAAGTCGTTGCTGCATCTGCCACGCGATTATTCTCCAAACGGGTTTCAGGCGGACGGCTGCCAACGATTATCCGATGAGCCAGCCCGTTGGTATGAAATCATAGTTGAACTCATTCGTCTTTTTAACGCGGTTTTTAGCATACTTGCAACCGCATTTCCATGACAGAAGCCGCCTGTCCGCCCGCAATCTGAGGAACTGGCCGATTATGACTCTCAAGCTCGGCGTGGTGATGGACCCCATCGCTACGATCACTATCAAAAAAGATACAACTTTCGCCCTGCTGCTGGCCGCTCAGGCTAGAGACTGGGAACTGCATTACTTTGAGCAGGCTGATCTCTATGCCTGCGGCAACCAGGCGTTTGGCCGCTCGCGAACCCTGAGCGTCCAGGACGACCCACAGGGGTGGTTTGCCTTCCACGATGAACGCGAGCTCTTGCTGGCCGATCTGGACGTGATTCTGATGCGCAAGGATCCGCCGTTCGACATGGAGTACATCTATACCACCTATCTGCTGGAACTGTCTGAAGCGGCGGGGACGCTGGTGGTGAACAAGCCACGCAGTCTGCGGGACGCCAACGAAAAACTGTTTGCCCTGAATTTTCCGCAGTGCGGTCCGCCGACTTTGGTCAGTCGGGAACCGGCGCGGCTCAAGGCATTTCTGCGCGAACATGAAGATATTGTAGTCAAGCCGCTGGATGGGATGGGCGGCGCATCGGTGTTCCGGTTGCGGCTGGATGATCCGAATACCAATGTAATTCTGGAAACGCTGACGGCGCATGGGCGGCGGCTGAGCATGGCGCAACGCTATGTGCCGGAGGTGACGGCGGGCGACAAGCGGATTTTGCTGATTGATGGCGAGCCGGTTCCCTATGCGCTGGCGCGGATTCCCCAAGCTGGCGAAACCCGCGCCAATCTGGCGGCGGGCGGGCGGGGCGAGGGCATTGCGCTGAGCGAGCGCGACCGTTGGATTTGCGCCCAGGTTGCGCCGAAATTGCGGGAGATGGGCCTGTTGTTCGTTGGCTTGGATGTAATCGGCGATTATCTGACTGAAATCAATGTGACCAGCCCGACCTGCGCCCGCGAATTGGACGCCCAGTTTGGTCTGGATATTGGCAGTGAATTGATGACGGCTATTGAACGACAATTGCGGCGTTGATCTTTGCTGGCGACACATGAACAGGGGAGTCGCTTACGACAGGGCTGGCGCTGGCCGCCTGACCCTGGCGCTGGGTTTGGCCTTGAGTCTACATGCCGCGCTGCTGTTCGGAGTAGCGGTGGACTGGCGATCCTTTCATCCACCTGCGCCACGCCAGTTTGAAGTGAGGTTGCTGCCCGCGGTCAGCCCAAAACCGGTTGCGCCGGTGATTGCCGCTGTTTCAGAACTGGAGCCAGCGGCAGTTTCAGAGCCGGAACACACAAATGCAGCGCCAAAAATCATTGAAACAATGGTTGGGCCGCCCGATCCGCCTTCAGCAGTCCCCGCGCCGCCCGCGTCATTACCGGTTTCTGCGCCAGTTCCGATCCCGCCACCTGTCGCAAAACCAGCAGTCACACCGGCGTTAAAGCCATCGCCCAAGGTTACGACTGCGCCCAAGGTTACAACTGCGCCCAAGGTTGTAAAGCGTTCGCCACCATCTCGGTCGCGGTTAAACCTAAACCGGCGACCGAATCAGCGCCCGCCAGAGCAATGCCATCAGCGAAAACAGCGGCTCCAACTCCAACCCGACCTGTTCCAGCCGCCCGATCTGCGGCGACTTCTGTTTCGCCCGCCCGACTGGATAGCACGGCGCTGCTCGGTCAGATCGCCCGGCTGGACACCGAAACCTCGCGCCGGACCAATGCCGACATGCGCAGTAAACGGGTCAGTCCCAGTGACACGCAATCGCCGGAAGGCTTTTACATTGCGGCCTGGCTGCGCAAAGTTGAACAGATTGGCGAAACCAATTTTCCCGAAGTCGCCCGGCGACTGAATTTGAGCATTGGCCCAGTATTGGAGGTAGCCATTGGCGCTGATGGCGCATTGCGCGAGGTGCGGGTCGCCCGTTCCTCAGGCAATGCCGAACTGGATCGAGCCGCGCAAAAAATTGTCAGGCTGGGTGCCCCTTACGCGCCATTTCCGCCCGAATTGCGTCAGAAGTGGGATGTATTGCGAATCGCACGGCCTTGGCGGTTTGACGCCAGCGGTCAACTTCAGGTGCGCTAAGCGGGCGCTGCTGCAATGGGGCAATGGGGCGATGCCCCGCAGGGTTAGAGGCGGAGAGTGGTGAAAGCAGCTAGACCGGCGCTTCCGCCAGCAAGGCCACGTTTATTGGCGCTTTTAACCCCTCGCCGTAATACATTCCTCGATATTTGGGCATTTGTTTAATCCGGTCGGCATACAACCCAATCTTGTCCGTCGCGGCGAAGGTTTTAGCGATCAGTCTCGCGTCACCTTCGCTGAGGCGTAGCGCTAAATAATTCGCCACCGCCGTAAACAGGGACGGGTCAAAATCCTTGGCTTCCTGCGAGGCCACCACAAAAGCGATGCCATATTTGCGGCACTCCTTAACCATCGTCGGAATCAGCTTGAGCCGAGCGGCCCGATGTGCTTCATCAAAAATAATTGCATGGGTAATGCGTTCCTGAGTGCCGCGCCGGAACATATTCTGGTACAGGTTGTACAGCACGAAAGTGGCAAAGGCGCGTTGCAAGTAGTCGTTCTGTGTCCCGTGGATTTCAATGAGCGCCGGGCGGTTTTGATCCAGCAGGCTGGGCAATGCGCTACCGGCCTCGAACAAGCCGTAGTCGTCCAGCTCACTCAAACGGTTAAGCAGCGTGAGTAAGCCCTTATCCGGTTTGGCATCGGTGCGCAGCAGGTCCAGAAAGCCGCGGAATGGCGGCATTTCGCCGCATCGCCCTGATCCCCAACCCCGATCCAGGTAGCTTCGTTTGAGCGCCTCTCGTAACCGTCCCAGTTGTACGTCGCCGAGTTCGGGGAATATAGCGGCGAAGATGTCGCGCAACTGGCCAATATTGTCGAGATAGGCCATCGGAGCGTTGCTATCCACCTGCAAGGGATTAAAGCCCAGGCCGGCATAACGCACCACCAGCGGTGGATGATCCAGTTGCGCAGTCAGCTTCTCGTCAATGTCCTCGTGGTAGGAGAACACAATCGGAGTGATGCCTTGCGCCACGAGTTGCTGACATAAATTAATAAGGCAGGTGGTTTTTCCCATGCCGGGCAGGCCGAGAATCATCAAGTGGGGATTGGCCTTGATGTTGGCCCGCCAAATCACCGGTTCATCATCGGGTTGGCGATGACCGAGCAGAATGCCGGCTGAGCCGGAGGGAAAAATTGAATCAATGGCAGTTGAGGAAATGGCGGATTCAATTACCTTGGTGCTAACCCGCTGCTCCTTGCTATCCACGATAGAAATAATTCCAGCATCATTGACCGGCAAGGTATCTGGAATGGCGGCAATACCGGGTTCCGGCAGCAGGTCGGGGCCAAATAACCACAGGGAGGCTTCGCCACTGTGGCTGATTTCCGCCGGTTGTCGCCCGCGATATTCCGGGCAGAACAGAAAACCGGCGCGTTGCAGTTCACTGAGCGTCGGCGGATCGGTTTCTTTCTTTACCAGCCGATCAATCTCGCGCATCGCCCGCTGGAAAGCGTCTTCGCTCAGGGTGTGGCGACGACCCTTGCGGGCGTAGAAGCGCAGGATGCGGGCCAGCCAGGCGCGGTTGACGGTTTTTTCCAAGGCGGATGTTTTGGGGCCAAACAGTTGTTCCCACCGGCGGCAGGAAGCGTCAATCTGCTGCTCCATCGCCTCGGCCAGGTCCGGGGCGCGGGCGGTTTTGAGATAGCGGCGAAATTTGACTTCGATAAAGGCGATCCGCAGTCCGCTGCGTTTAGGGGCGCTGATGTACAGCAAATCTGCCCGCTGTTCCTTGCCGGGCAGGGCCTTATCCGGTTCGCGGAACAGTTCGGGAACATCATCCAGCGGGATGAAAAAGCCATCCTCCAGCGCCAGCCAAACCTTGTTGCTGTCACTGGCTTGGGCGCAATGGCGGTGAACCAGGGCGACCGCGATCATCTCCTGCGGGGTGTGGCCCAATCCCGCCAGTCGCAACGCCAGCCGCCCGCTCACTGCCCGCAGCGCATTCAGCAGAAACTCGCAGTTGCGCTGACTGGCGGACAGTCCCATTTCGTTCAGCGCCCCGTCCAGAAGATGCCGCACTTCGTCGAAACTACTGGTGGAGGTGATAAGTTGCAGGAAGCCGAGATCATCGCGCTCCGGCACGCAGTCAATCAGGTAGGCGTCGTAGACCAGCGGCAGGTCGCGGGGGGAATCGAAATACTCCAGTCCGGCGTTGCGGTCGGCGGTGATGACCCAATCGCAGAGGCCGTGCAAATTTTCCAGCAGGTTGGCCTGCTCAGCGTCTACTTCGGTCAGCAACACCGGCCAGTCTTCGGCGTTGCCGCCCAGATGGCGGGCGACCGCTTGCAAGAGGACGCTGTGCAGCTTGATTTGGCGGGTGGTGAGGAGCCTGGTGGAGGGATGGGATTCGCCTTTGGGATCGGCGGGAATGAAGCTGATCCAGTGCGGGATTGGGCCGGGTTGAAATTCTCGCGTCGGCATCAGGGTGAGGCCGTGCGCCTCCAGGACGCCGCCAACAGGCAAAGTGGATAGTGGACGGCAAACTATGCGGGAAGTGAACACGTCAAAGGTCAGCGCCAGATGGGCCGGAGTTTGCGGAATTGGGCTGTCCCGCCGCGCCCAGCGCAAGCGGGGCAAATTCACGCCACCAGGCCGCGATACGCTGTCCATGATCCAGCGATCTTCTTCCGGCGTTGACCCGGCGCCACTGCGGCGGCGTTCTACCGTGGCGGACAGGAAGCGCCCGGTGAATTCCGTGGTCTGCCCCGCTGCCGGATACAGGTCGAGTTCGTAGCAGAGATCGAGTTCGTTGCGGTGGGACTGCTCATGATCGGGCAACTCCGCTTCTTCATCATTGACCGTCGGGAGCGCCTTGCCGAGGGCGCGGGCCACTGGCATGGCGTCACCGGCCCGCAAGGCGTGAACCTGAATCCGCCGGTAATCGGGATGCAGGTATAAATAGCGGCGGACTTCTTCAGCCAAGGCCAGCGCCGCGCTTTTACCAACGGTCGGCGCAGCGTTGTCGCCATCACCCAGCAATCGGGCCAGTAATGCCACGGTCGCTTTGGGTTCCGGATCGCTGACCGGGGTCAGGGCAATGGCGTGAAAGCCCAAGGTGTCGGCAAACACGAAGGTTTCACCGGCCTGCAATCCAGGGAGAAAGGCCGGGTAATGAGCGCCAGTAACCGGTTGCAGAAGCCGCTGAATTTTATTGGCGGGCAACTCTTCGGTGTAGCGGTGGTACTCGACCAGCAAATCGAAACTCTGTTGCCACGCCACGCGCAATGGATGAGTCGGCAGCACAATCATTCCCAGGCAGCGCTCGGCCAGAGAAACCACTTCCAGCGTGTGAATCAGGGTTAATTCGGGTGGACTGGTTTTCCAGACTTCGTTCGCGGCCATCACATAATCATTAAAGATTTTCTCATTACTATAGATGATGCCAAGCGGCCCTTGACTGCCATTAAGATATTCAGCGAACTTGCGTGATGCCTGAATCAGTCTTTCCGCTGATGAATCACTATCAATGGGAATAAATTCCGCTGCGCCAACTTGTGTGCCATCAGCCCGAACCCGTAGTCGCCAGCGCCCTAACGCGCCGTCATGTTCTATCCATTGTTTAGCCAGTTCAGCCAGTAATAATGAACCAAAGACTCGTGCAATCTTGTTTTCCCAGCGGCAGGTGATATAGCCGTTTTTGTCATGACTGAAGATTTGCCGGTCATAAAACTGCTTTAACAGACGTTTGTACGATTCGTCATCCGGGGCAATATGTGCTACGGCTAAAGCAAGGTTTGGATAAATTTTACCGCTGCCTCTGGTGACTGTTTCTGAATGATCCTGGCCGAAACAGAGGATGAAATCTTCGCTTTCGGTTTCACAGGTATGCTCACCTAAAGCGCGAATCACTACTTGAGGTTCAAACAGCGATTTCTCATCCAGTTCATCAAAGCTATCTTGAGTGAATACAGCTTTCTGGATCGGCTTGCCGGAATGTGAAATATGGGTTTCCGCCAATATATCCTGTTCAGTCCGAACCGAGACCACATAATCCACAGATCCCTTGGCTAAAGTATCCGGCTCTACTCGCCAACGCACTTCAAGGCGGGCGCGTTCTTTGGGATTATCGCCATCGGGATTGAGCAAGAGCATCAAACGTCGTTGGGTTTTCTTATTTTCTGGATCTTCGCTATTTTCAGATAGGCCGGACCATTTTAACGGCTTACCGGTTTTCCACGCCAAGCAACCAGTGAATAGATCGAAGTGCTTGGTCTTCAAATAAACCAGCATGCAACCGGTTGAGATAGAAACCAGCTTCTTCCTCGACTCTGGCCAGCGCCTCTAAACGTGGCAGCCGTTCGGTTTCACGCAGAAAGTTGATTAAGCGATGCTCGGTTTCTTTATCATTCACATCAAGTTTGAGAGCTTCTACCCGCTGTTCCGGAGCCAGGCGCACTCCCTGAATGGGAAACAGTTTTTCGGCCAAAATGGCGGATCGATCCAAATCCTGTTCACTGGGCTTATTGCCGATAGCAATAGGCCATAAGCCGATTTCCGGCAGTCCTTTACCGACTTCGGCTTTATCTTGAGCTGCGCGGCATAGATAGATAAAAACACTCCAGGGAACCAGAGCGCGTTGGCGTCCGGCCCGCCAGGCTTTGGTGAGAGCTTTTTTAACAAAGAGCTTGTAATTTTTCGGCAAATGATCGCGGGCCAAGTCATGCGCAGTATCGAATAACTCGCGTTCATTGATTTCCCGCGCTGCGCTATAAATACCGTCCATTCCCGCGCCTGCGACCGCAGAATCAACCAGTAACAGCGTGGCGTCCTGTTTATCTTCACGCCATTCGACTGCGCGGTCCGCAGTAATCAAGCGTTGATCGGTTTGTTCAAATTCAACCACAGCGGCAATTTGCCAGCCTGCAATTTTGAAACGTGAATCTTTCGCCAAAGTGCGTACTATGTCGGGCGGCAAGCAGCGTACATAGGCCATTGCGCCTGATGTTGAACGGCCCAGCAGTTTGGCAAAGGCTTTAGCAAGCAGCGGAACAGCATTATCAGGCAACATTGGAAATCTCCACACGATAATGCGGTTTTAATTGTTTCATACTTTCAGCGTCATTGACCCCAATCAATAATCCCAAGTCGCGCAATCGCCGTTCCAGGTAATTTTTGTTACGCAACAGCATTTCCTGAGGAATCGGTTGACCGGGTGGTTCCTAGGCAATGTAAAGGCCGTAGCGATCCCGCAATAATTTAATGAAGCCTTGCAAAGACAAAGGCGCAGATTCTGTAGCTGTTCGGCGGATGTGACGATGCACTAAAAACTCTAGTAACGGTGTAGTGAGAACGATGGAGCGTAAATCGATCCGACGATTCACTCCCGACTGGTTGCGTTGTACTCCGCGTTTGATTGAAAGACCATTAGGTTGGTCAGTCATCATCGCCTTTTCCATAAAAGTCAAATAGCTAGCGCGTTGCAGCCCATCACCCATTAGTTCGCATAAAGTCTCGGCCAAGCGCAAAGCCGGGTTTCCCCGTCTATGGAGAAGACGATGGGCAATTTCAGGTTCAGCTATATCTGGATCGGTTTCCAATAGTTGAGCCAAACGCTGGCAATCTTCATCTATAGCAGTCCTTCTCAGGTTGTTTAATTTCCAAATCCATACCGATTCATTTTATTATTGTAACTTATTGAAATTTAATTATTTTATTATGGAAGCTATTGCTTTGTTGAATAACTTTAATAAACAACCTGTATA
>JAAUTD010000375.1 GCA_012031845.1 Synechococcaceae cyanobacterium SM1_2_3 | reverse complement strand
AAAATCAGTGATTTTTCTCGTTTTCATGCTTCCATCGCGGGAATCCTGTTTGGGCTGCTCCCAGCAGCCCGCAACTCAGGGGCATGGGCGTCAGAATCCCTGCCTGTGGCTAAAACACAACTGAGCAGGGTTAAAACTGACGCCTGACCCGCCGCTGATTTTTATTCAGGACTTTCGCTCCATCCGTTCGCCCTGAGCCTGTCGAAGGGCATTCATCAGTAAAAACGGGGTTCGACAGGCTCACCCTGAACGGTTTTTGAACCTGAAGCGAAAGTCCTGTTATTAATGACGCCGCCATCTACGCCAAACCGCCTTTTCCAATTCCACCAGCAGCAATACCGCAAGTCCTGCCAGTATCAGAATCAGCCAACTGCTCGCGCTGATGGATGCCGTGCCCATTAACTGCTGTACCGGCGGCAAATAGGTAAAGACCCATTGCAGCAGCAGCATTAACCCAATGGCGATCAGCGCATAGCGATTGCCGAACAAGCCTGTCCACGACAGCACCGAACCATACAGATAGCGGCTGTTGAACAGATAGAAAATCTCGCCGATCACCAGCGCGTTCACCGCCACGGTGCGTGCCTGTTCCAGCGTCATGCCCTGGGCTATTTCCCGCTGGAACAGAACCAGGGGCGCGATCACCAGCAACACCGATACCAAGGCGATCCGCCAGAGCATGAACCCGGACAGCAGCGGTTCGGCAGAATTGCGCGGCGGGCGCTGCATCACATTCGCTTCGGCGGGTTCAAACGCCAGCGCCAGCGCCAGGGTGATCGCCGTCACCAGATTGACCCACAGAATTTGCACCGGGGTGATCGGCAAGGTCAGGCCAAACAGAATCGCCGCGATAATCGCCAGCGCCTGCGCCCCATTGGTCGGCAGGATAAACACCAGCGCCTTGCACAAATTGTCGTAAACCGTTCGCCCTTCCTCGACGGCATGGGCGATAGAGGCGAAATTGTCATCGGCCAGCACCATATCCGATGCTTCCTTGGCCGCCTCGGTGCCTTTCATCCCCATCGCCACGCCGACATCGGCCCGTTTCAGCGCCGGAGCATCGTTCACCCCATCGCCAGTCATGGCGATGACCTGCTGCCGGGCTTGCAGCGCCGCCACCAACCGCAATTTATGTTCGGGACTGGCGCGGGCGTAAACATCAATGTCCTGCACCACCGCCTGCAACCCGGTATCGTCCATCGCTTCCAGTTCCGGCCCGGTCAATACCGCCCGCCCGTCGCCGATGCCCAGTTGGGCGGCAATCGCGCAGGCGGTAGCGCCGTGATCGCCGGTGATCATCTTGACCCGAATCCCGGCCTGGCGAGCTTGCTGCACTGCCCGGATCGCTTCTTCACGCGGCGGATCGCTGATGCCGAGCAAACCCAGCAGGATCAGGCCGTCCTGGACATCTTCAAATCCAGTTCGCTGCGGGTTTCCAGCGTGGGGCGAAACGCCACCGCCAGCACCCGCTGCCCCAGCCCCGCCAGTTGCTCAATCTGTTCGCGCCAGTATTCAGCCCGCAGCGGTTGCGGGCCGGTCGCGTCCTGCTCATGGCGGCACAGGGGTCAGCACCCGCTCCGGCGCGCCCTTGAGGTAAATGAAGCCATGCCCATGATGATCGTGATGCAGGGTCGCCATGAACCGGTGTTCCGATTCAAACGGGATGCTGTCGGCGCGGCGTAATTGCGCCGCTTCCGCCACCGGATCGAGGTCGGCCTTAACCGCCAGCGTCAACAGCGCGCCTTCTGTCGGATCGCCCTCCATCCGCCACTCGCCGTCCTGTTCGCGCAGCACCGCGTCATTGCACAACAGCGCGGCGCGGGCGATAGCTTGCAAGTCCATCGCTGATTCCGGGACGACGACCGCCTCGTCCACCATGAACCCGCCCACCGGCGCATAACCTACGCCACTGACGGCAAAGGCGCGTTGCGGGGTGATGATCCGCTGCACGGTCATTTCATTGCGGGTCAGGGTGCCGGTCTTGTCGGAGCAGATAACGGTGACTGCGCCCAGGGTTTCCACCGCCGGCAACCGCCGGATAATCGCGTTGCGCCGGGCCATGCGCTGCACCCCAATGGCCAGGATGATGGTCATGATGGCCGGCAGTCCTTCAGGAATGGCCGCCACCGCCAGCGCCACCGCCGCCATGAACATCGCCTCAGCCGACTGGCCGCGCCAGAACACCCCGACCAGAAAAGTAGCGGCGGCGATTCCTACAATCGCCACACTCAGCCAGCGCCCAAACTGGGCCATTTGTCGCAACAACGGAGTTTCGATGGCTTCCACCTGTTGCAACAGGGTGCTGATCCGGCCAATTTCAGTGGCTTCGCCGGTGGCGACCACGACGCCAAGGCCCTGACCATAACTGACCAGTGTGCCGGAATAGGCCATGTTGCTGCGGTCGCCAATCGCCGCTTCAGCCGCAACCGACGCCAGCGATTTTTCCACCGCTTCGGCTTCGCCGGTCAGCACCGCTTCCTGAATCCGCAGGTTCTTCACTTCAACCAATAGGACATCGGCTGGCACCTTGTCACCGGATTGCAGGAACACCCAGTCGCCGGGAACCAGCGTTTCCGCAGCGATTTCGCGACGCTGCCCATCGCGCAGCGCCATTGCTTTCAGCGACAGCATCTTGCGAATCGCCGCCAACGCCGATTCGGCCTTGCCTTCCTGAATAAAGCCGACAATAGCGTTGATCACCACGACACCAATGATGACTGCGGTGTCTACCAGATGCCCCAGCGCAGCGGTCGTCGCCGCCGCCACCAACAGCACATAAATCAGGACATTATGGAATTGCAGCAGAAAGCGCAGCAACGGCCCGCGCTGTTGCGGCGGACGCAGTTGATTGAGGCCGTGGATCGCCAGTCGCCGCGCTGCTTCGGCGGCGCTCAGGCCGCCAGGCACAGTCTCCAGTTCCTGCAACACCTGCTCGGAAGACAGGGTGTGCCAAAGGATTGATCGGCTATTCAACATAGGGTTCTCTCTGACATTGATAAAACGTGGGAAGGAACGGAATCAGGACCAGGACTTTCGCTCCATCCGTTCGCCCTGACGCTTCGGCACGCTCAGCGGTCGAAGGGCATTTATAGGTAAAACCGGGGTTCGACCGGCTCACCCCGAACGGTTTTTGAACCTGAAGCGAAAGTCCTGAGGACTTCCACTTCAGGATTAAGCACACCATCCTACCGCCCGGCTTGCAACGGGCAACTGGGTCATGCGCTGCGCCGCAGACTCGATCCGCGCTCCCGCAGTTCCCCGCGCAACACCACCCGGCGCACCGACTGAGCCGGGTGGTTGATCCGCTGCAACAGCAGTTCAATGGTGGCTCGCCCCAGGTCGTAGGTCGGCTGAGCGATCACGGTGATGCCGGGTTCCACCAGCCGGGTCCACGGCAGATCGTCGAAGCCGGCCAGCGCGAGATGGGGGATTTCCTCGGTGTATTCCGCGCGATGCTGCCGGAAAACGTGATCGCAGCCGCCACGGACAACGGCCAGATGCTGGGCGTCATCACCTTCAGCATCCTGTTCGCCGTGGCGCTGACGCGGATCCCCGGCGACGAGATGCAGACGGTGCGGAGTTTTTCCAAGCGGCGAACGATGCGATGATCATTCTAACACGATGGATCATGGCGGTGGCTCCAATCGGTGTGT
>JAAUTD010000374.1 GCA_012031845.1 Synechococcaceae cyanobacterium SM1_2_3 | reverse complement strand
CGCAAGGCCGCTTCGCCATTCCTCCCCGATGCCGCACGGTCTTGGCGACGTAAGCTCCGAACCGTTCATCGGAATGAATATCCAGTTCCACCACCTTGAAAGTCTGGCCGATTCCGCCCGAACCCAAGCGGCTGAGGATTTTGTAGCGGGAATTCTGGAAGGAAACGACAGTATCTTCGTCCCAGTAGTCCGGCGCGGGCAAGTCCGGCGCAGGCAGCGCGACCCCTTGCAAGGCGTCCAACGCCGCCGCCAGTTCATTCAGCGTTGCACGTTGCTCCGGCTGCGGATAACAACCCCGCGCCAGAACCTCCCGCACCATTCCAGCCAAGGAATCATCGCTGACAAACAGCGTCGTTAAGGTGGCGCACAGCGCGTAAACGTCGGAGGGCGCGGTCGCCGCCGCCAATCCGCCGGTTAGCAGTTCCGGCGCGACATAGGGCGTCATAGCGCCGAAATCTACGGTAACGGCAGAGATGCTCGGCGTGTCGGTCAATCGGGTCAGACTGAAATCGGTGAACAGCGGGCGGTTGTTGTGCCGCACCCGCACGCTGGCAGGCGTCAGACGGCGATGCAGCAATGGCGGTTGATCGGCATTGTCGGGTTGATGAAAACCAGCCAAGGCGCGCGCCGCCTCGCTGGCAAAAGCCAGCCGGGCTGGAATATCCCAAGCCGTATCCTGAATGCGTTGATTCAGCGTCGGGGCGGCGGGGTCCACCAATGAGAAAAAGCACAACTCGCCCGGATAACCCTCTACATCCTGAAAGGAATCGAGCAAACTCGGCACAAATGGCGACTTTTGCCAGCGTTGCAGCGTATCGAACTCGCGGCGGGCCAATTCCAGTGGTTGTTTGTCGGAACTGGCAGACAGGTCATACAGATGCAAAATCACCCGGTCGCGGCGGGTTGGATGCTGGCCGCGATAGATGCGATGAAAGCATCGGCTTTACCCGACAGCCGTTCCAGATTGATCAGGCCAGCAAAGGCCCGCAACTCGCCATTCAAGGCCACTTTCACCATCGGCTCCAGCAGTTGGGCTGCCTGCTCGATCTGATCGGGAGTCAGCCGCTCTCCGCCATCTATTGCCAACAACTCGCGCCAATCCGACAAACCGAAGGCATGAACTCCGCGCAATACCGGGCGTTTGCTCGCCTCAAAGCGCACTTCTCCCCGTGTCAGCAGCAGTCGCGCTGCTACGAAACCCGGATCGAAGTGTCGGCGCAGCTTGCCAGCGATTCGCTTGGCTTTGGCGTTGATCCGCTCGGCTTCCTGTTCGGTGATGAGTGCCTGCTGCCGCAGATAGGCGGCATCCCAATGTTTGATTTCAATGACGTACACGCCAGAAGGGCCGATAGCGATCAGATCGATCTCGTCAGAACGTGAACCAGACTGGGCCGAGTGATTGAGATTGGAGAGCAGAATCCAAAACCCCTCGACGCTCTGAAGTTTGGAGCGTAGCCGTTCAACGGCGATGCGCTCACTTTCATTGACGAACTCTCCACAGGGAATGAAACGAGCGTTCATTAAGTTGCTTCCTTTCAGAGTGATTGCTAGTGCAGTGTGGGTAGTTGGCAATGACTGCGTATTGGAGGTTTCAGTATAGAGCAATCATAAAAACTGTCGAGATGGCGGATGCTTGATAAAACAGATTATTGTTTCAATTTTGAAACGCACGGCGATTTTTAGCTAATACCGCGACTTGTAAGAGGCGCGACCGGAGAAGCAGGTCACCGGACATACTCCTTCGGAGTAATCGTTGCGAGCCTGCAAATCATCGGATATCCACGGGCCACGAGGATCGTTGTCCGGGGTTTTGTGTCAGGCCGTGGCGTCTTCGGCACGGGTGATTCAGATTCGGCCGCCAGCAATTGAAAAAATGGACGCGAAGCTTGCGCCATCCTCACGCAAAACTACTTCAACGGTTAAAAAACGGCGCTACATTCAATAAAATCAATGGAATACAATATAAATTTAGACAGCCTCTTAAGCTGCTGACAGAAAAGTTGGTCTGCTGTTTGGCGCGGTGTATGTGGCAATATCATTAAATTCAATGTATCCAGTTTCAAATATAAGAAATTTCCGGTAGCATTCCCCGTTTAATCCGGCTGCCGCATGTGCGGGCAGCTTTTTTCATATCGGAATTGGCAAGAGGTATGTGCAGCGCATGGTTACCATCCGTCTGTCTCGCGGCGGCGCCAAAAAGCGCCCCTTCTACACCGTAGTCGTCACCGACAGCCGCAACCGGCGGGACGGTCGTTGCATCGAACGCATCGGTTTCTTCAACCCCATCGCCAGCGGCAAGGACGTCCGGCTGAATTTGAATCAGGAACGGGTGCAATACTGGTTGAGCCACGGCGCACAAACGTCTGAGCGAGTCGCCAGCCTGATCAAGGAACAGGCCAAACAAGCCGAACCTGTAGCGATCCAGTAGCCCATCGGCTGCTTGCGGCGATGATGGCGCTATGACGGATTGGGTGATTTTAGGTCGGATATCGGGCCTATTTGGCGTCAATGGCTGGGTGCGGGTGTTTTCCCACACCGATCCGCGTGAGGGCATCGTTCGCTACCAGCCCGTGTTTCTGAACCGTCAAGGCGCATGGCGGGAATTTGAGATTGAAGCGGGTCGCGCTCACGGCGCGGGAGTCGTGTTGAAACTGGTCGGCTGTAACGACCGCGATCAGGCCATTGCCCTGCTGGAGTCCGAGATTGCGGTGCGCCGCGCCCAATTGCCGCCGCCTGGTCCCGGTGAATACTATTGGGCCGATTTGCAAGGGTTGCGGGTGATTACCCTGAACGGCGTAGAGCTGGGAAGCATCTCCTCCGTGTTCGCCACCGGCGCAAATGACGTGATTGTGGTGCGGGGGGAACGGGAGCGATTACTGCCCTTTGTGCAGGGTCAGGTGGTGATAGAGGTCAATCTTGACCAACGTCTGCTGCGAGTGGACTGGGACCCGGATTTCTGAGCATCGCCCCTTAAGGATTGCCGTCCTGCGCATTGCTGTTGTGGTTCACGTGAAACATTGTCGGAATGATCCCCGGAAAGCTGTCATGCGCGTGGATGTCGTTACTCTGTTTCCCGAAATGCTTGAAACTTTGCTGCGATTTGGAGTGACCGGTCGAGCGGTCGAGCGCGGTTTACTGCAAGTGGCGACGTGGAACCCGCGTGACGACGCCCATGACCGCCATCGCACGGTGGATGATCGGCCTTATGGCGGCGGGCCGGGAATGGTGATGAAGGTGCAACCGTTGCGCGATACGCTGCGGCGGGCGCGGCGGGCGGCAATACCGTGCGGCAAGACGATTTATTTGAGTCCGCAGGGCCGATTGCTGACCCAGGATGGGGTGCGGGAACTGGCGCATCAGCCGCGCCTGATTTTGCTGGCCGGTCGCTATGAAGGGATTGACGAGCGGCTGCTTGAGACTGATGTGGACGAGGAATGGTCTATCGGCGATTACGTTCTCAGCGGCGGCGAACTGGCGGCGCTGGTGGTGATTGACGCGGTGGCCCGCTTGCTGCCGGGGGCGCTGAATGACGGCGAATCGGCGGAGCAGGACTCATTTATGGCCGGGTTACTGGACTATCCGCACTATACCCGCCCGGAAGAAATTGACGGGCGGCTTGCTGGTCATCCGGTTCGGTGAGGGCGGTAATACTGC
>JAAUTD010000373.1 GCA_012031845.1 Synechococcaceae cyanobacterium SM1_2_3 | reverse complement strand
TCGGTTCCAAACTGCATGGTCCAGAACACATTGGAAAGAGCGGCGGCGGCCAGTTGTTCCGCGCCGGGCGGAATCGGACGGTCGCGGAATTTATCGATGCCGATCACCTGCACCCCGGCCTGATTCAGCCGCCGCAAAGCGTCGGCCAGAACGGCGTCGGGCAGCGGATAACCCAGGTGTTTAAGATCGGCTTCGGTTTCGGTGATCAGCACGATGCGCGGATCCGGCGCACTCGTAGGCCGAATCCGCAATCCCTGGTCATAGACAGTTAGTTCCAGCGGTTCGAGCAAACCGAAGGCTTGCAGACCCAGCACCGCCATAAAAACGGCCTGGCTTAACCACAGACAAATGCTCGCCGAGGTGCGCAGCCACACACTAAACTTCGGTAACCAGAGCATCAGTGTTTTCATTGGGGAATGGCGAATGCCCGAACTATTCATGCAGAACAGGATAGCAGTCCTGAGCGGACTGTTAATAATGGCTGTGAATCTGACCGCAATGGCGCAAGTGACGCTGGACGGCAGCTTGGGACGAGCCGGATCGCTCACTGGCCCAAACTATCCCATCAGCGCCGATCTCGGTCAGCAGCGTGGCGGCAATCTATTTCACAGCTTCGGCCAGTTCTCCATTCTCAGCGGTGAAAGCGCGACCTTCAGCGGGCCAAATTCGATCAGCAACATCATCGGGCGGGTCACCGGCGGACAGGTTTCCAGCATTGACGGGACGATCCGCTCAACCATTCCTGGCGCGAATCTGTATTTGCTCAATCCTTCCGGGGTGCTGTTCGGCGAACACGCACAAGTGGATGTCGGTGGTTCATTTCACGTCAGCGCGGCGGATTATTTACGACTTGGCGACGGCGGACGGTTTGAGGCGCGAACGCCGGGGAATAGCGTGTTGACCGCCGCACCGATGGCTGCCTTTGGGTTTCTGGGCGATGCGCCGGGCAAAATCACCCTGAACGGCAGTTTTTTGCAGGTGCGGGAAGGGCAAACCCTGTCGCTCATTGGCGGCAATCTGGCGCTGCACAACGCCACGGTGTATGCCCCGGCAGGTCGGATCAACCTAGCGGCGGTCAGTTCAGCAGGCGAAGTTCTCCCCACCGCTGCCGGGCTGGAAATGCGCGGCTTTGATCGCTTGGGCGATTTAACCGTCTTCCGCGATCCCGGAGCGGCCCGCACCCGTTTCGGCGAAATAGAACTCGGCGACGTGGATACCAGCGGGCGCAGTGGCGGCGCGATATTCATTCGGGGCGGCTCGCTCCTGGTCGAGGGCGGTCAACTGTACGCGGATACTTACGGCGATCAGGCCGGGATCGGGATTGACATTGCATTGAGCGGCGATCTTCGGCTGAGCCGCAACGCCCAGATCACCTCGGTGACTGCTGGGGCTGGCGCTGCTGGCGCTATCACCTTTGTCGGCGAACAGGCGAGTCTGGACGGCGGCAGTGTGCTGGCGACCGCCACGTCCAGCGCGGGTAATGCGGGGGCCATCACGCTGGATGTGAAGTCGCTAAACCTGAATGGCGGTAGCCAGATAGCCACCATCACCTCCGGTTCCGGGCGAGGTGGCTCCATCCATGTCACGGCGCATGAACGGGTAGAGATCGCCGGAATTGATGATGAAGGCATTCCCTCCATCCTTCATGCCAGTGCGATCAAAGATTCCACTGGATCGGCCGGAGCGATCACCGTAACCAGCCCATTGGTGTCACTACGCGACGGCGGCGGCATCTATAGCGATTCCGAGGAGGGTCCCGGCGATGCCGGAGTCATCGCGCTGAATGTCGGACAGTTAAGCCTGAGTGGCGGTAGCGTGGTTAGAGCCAATACGTTCGATGCCGGACGCGGCGGGCAATTGACCATAACCGCCAGCGACCAGATAGACATTTCTGGTAGCGGCGCTAACGGCATTTCTTCAGGGTTGTATACGGTGGCAACACTATTCGGCTCCACCGGGGCGGCGGGAAACATCGCTATTACCAGCCCGATGCTTACGCTGAGTGGCGAGGCGATTATCGCCAGCATTACCGGCGGCTCTGGCGATGCCGGCGACATCACGCTGAATGTCGGCGAATTACGCCTGAATAGCGGCAGTCTGATCAGCGTCGGTACGTTCGACGCTGGAAAGGGCGGACGGTTGACCGTGACCGGCCGCGACCGGGTAGAGATCACCGGCGGATCGATCTTGGATGCGGGTGCGCTGAGCCTCACTGGGGCGGCCGGATCAATTCACTTGACCAGCCCGGTGTTGCTGTTAAGTGATAGCAGTTTCATCAGAAGCAACACGGAAGGTGCGGGCAACGCGGGCGCGATTGATCTGCATGTCAGGCAACTGAATCTCAGCAGCGGCGGGGCCATGTCGGTCAACACGCTGGGCGCAGGCCGGGGCGGATCGCTGTCCATCATCGCCACCGGGCGGATCGACATCACAGGCGCGGCCACCAATGGCAACCTATCCGGCTTGGCTGCGGATGCTGAGAGCGGCGCCACCGGATCGGCAGGAACGATCACCCTGGTCAGTCCAGTGCTGGCGCTGGATGAAAACGGCGTCATCGGCAGCACGACTTATGGCGTCGGCGATGCGGGCGCGATCAATCTGGAAGTCGGAGCGTTGAGCCTGAGCCGGGGCGGCGAAATTGCTACCGCAACTGCTGGCACCGGATCGGGCGGAACAATCGCTATTACTGCACACGAGCGGGTGGATATTGCCGGTTCTAACGCTCAAGGGGAGTATTCGTTGCTGTCCGCCGATGCGTTGCCGGGTTCCACCGGGTCGGCGGGGACGATTTCGCTTTCCAGTCCCGTACTGGCTATGCGCGATGGCGGACAGTTAAAAAGCACGACGGCCGGACTCGGCGACGCGGGTCGGGTTGACCTGGAGGTAGGACGCTTGCTCCTGGAGGGCGGGAGTCAAATCAGCATTTCCACGACTGGAGCGGGCGGTAACGGCCGAATGACCATCCATGCGGCTGAACGGATAGACATCCTGGGTAAAAATGCGGCGGGTAATGTTTCGGGTCTTCTTGCACGGGCGATAGGAGAGGCCGCCGGTGCGGCGGGATCAATCACCTTGTTCAGTCCGGTATTAGCAGTGAGCGACGATGGCCTGATCAGTAGCACTGCTTATGGAAGACACGATGCGGGCGACATCACGCTGGAGGTCGGCCAGTTCAGTTTGCGCAGCGGTGGCCAAGTGGCCACAAGCACCTGGGGATTTGGCGATGGCGGCGATCTGAAGCTGACATCTGCGGAGACCGTAGTCATCAGCGGCGCGGATTCTAGCCTTTTCGCCAACGCTTACTGGGCCGGCAAGGCCGGCAACATTCACATCACCACGCCTCACCTCACCCTGACTGACGAGGGCAGCATTGCCGCCCAATCCACCATCGCCAGCGGCGGCGACGTGGTTATCCATGCCGACCACACCTTGCTGCAAAACGGCGGCAAAATTGGCGTCTCCATTTATGGCGATCCCTCCAGCAGTCAAGGCGGAGACGCCGTAGTGGAAGGAGATACGCTGGTTATTCTCAACAGCCCCGGGAGTTTCTGCCCAAGCGTTGGAAGGGCGCGGCGGCCACATCACCGTCAACACTGACGTACTTCTGCACAACGCACCAAGCGTTGATGATGTGCTGAGCGCTTCTTCCGAGGTCAAGGG
>JAAUTD010000372.1 GCA_012031845.1 Synechococcaceae cyanobacterium SM1_2_3 | reverse complement strand
GTTCGGGGTGAGCCTGTCGAAGCCCCGTTTTTAACCGATGAATGCCCTTCGACGAGGCTCAGGGCGAACGGGATGGAGCGAAAGTCCTGATATGAAAAAGGCAACCTTTTCTCTGCACTCGTAACGATTATTCCAATGGCGTGGTTGTCGCCAAACGCATTTATCGGCTGGTTGAACCTTCAGCGGATGCGCCGCATGGTTACAGTTACCGGCTGTACTGCGGAACGAGGGCGGGAGAAACCCTGGTGCGCTTCGATAATGAAACCGGCAAGGGCGATCATGTCCACCTTGGCGCTGTCGAGAAACCTTACCGGTTTACGACGCCGGATCAACTGCTGGTCGATTTTGAAACCGCGATCAAGCCCTACGTCATGGGGGACTAAGCAATGTCCAAAGCCATCATTACCAACTGGAACGACGCCGAATTGAGCGCCTACGAGCATGACCGCATCCAGTGCGCCATGACCGGCGACGATTTGCCGGACGCCGATTACATCCTTAACTACGCCGATGTGATTGCCGCCTACCGCGACATTACGCCGGAGCGGTTCCGGCTGCTGGCAACCCTGCAAAGGCTGGGCACGATCAGCATCTACGCGCTGGCCAAGGCGTTGGAACGCAACTACAGCAACGTCCACGCCGATGTCGGCGCTCTGCTGGATTTGGACTTGATCGCCCGCACGCCGGACGGGGTGTTCGTTCCCTGGGATGCAGTGGAATGGCGGCTGAGTACGGCGGCCAAGGCCGCGTAAGGCGTTTATGGCGCGGCTTCCCGTTCCTTCGGTAAGGGCAGGTTCAGCAGCCGGGCCTGTTGTTCCATTTCGGCCAGCAGTTCCTTGATATGGGCTTCGCGCCATTTCGCGGTGAGTTGGCCGGAGAAGGCGCGTTGGAGTAATTCTGAAAAAATAGACTCAATCGCTTTGGCTGCATTGATCTGATGAGATTCGATCAATCGAAGCTGCGAAAACTTAGCAACAAAATCGGTTTGTAAATTTATTGGTGGGATTAGGACGGGAAAACGTCCGAGTTGCGTTCGGTTGATCGTCGCGATCCCCGTGGTTTTCTTTGCTACTCCAAGGAAATAGGCTTTTCCATACGGACTCCCGATAAGTTCCCGCAGATATTCCGGTAGCACGATTTCACGTTTAACGCGCACCTTAAAGATATGATTTTGATGTAGGCATATCTCGACTTCCCCTGACCAAATCGCGGCGCGGCCTAGTTTGTCTGGGTCACCACCTTCCGTCATCAATAAATCACCGCTAAGAAGACTGTATTTATCAACTTCGTCAATGCGAACCTTTATGGCTTTAATGCTGGAAAGATCTAAATAACCATCCTTGACGTTTGCGACACGCATGTAGGGTAGTTCTACTGTTTCTACACCGTTAAGCTGTCTTCCTTTTGTAGCGCCGGAAATGATCTTGGAGACTGTTTCGAGATTAGCTATAGGCCACCCCCTCGGATTCGTCGCTGGATCGCCGAACATCTTGAGAAACAGCGCGGGCAAAATTCGGGCGGCTTTGGCGTCGGCCTCGCGGCGCAGTCGGCGCAGCCGGTCGGCTTCGTCGAGGATTTCGACAATGCGGTGTTGTTCACGCAGTGAAGGGAGAGGCACAGGAAGAGATGCGTACTCAGATCCACTTATATTTGGCTGAGCAGCGACACGCTTCTTAGCGTGAACCCAGTTCCAGTATGTAGGTGTCTGCAAGTAATAGCTGAGATAGCGTGAGATGGCTACACACGGATTTAGTCTGAACCTAATCAAGTAGCCCGCAAATGCACATAGACCGTTTTCCGAGACGTGCCGGTATGACTTACCAACTGTTGCGCCACTCCTAGCAAGAAGCAGGTCGCCGTCAGAGAGAAGATAATTTTCAATATCGTTACCGTCTGGCTCTACAATCGAATCAGGGCGCAACTGCCCAAGATCGTCAATGTCAGTGATTCTGACGTAACGTATCCCTTTCCCAGATGGTGGAACCGCCCTCAGATTTGCGCCATATTGCGGTCCTAACTCAGAAATACTTCTAAGTGGGGCAATTAACCACCTCATTCCTCTAACTCCATCAGCAGTTTTTCCAATCCCGCCACCACTTGCCGGTAATCGGCCAGCACTTCCTTCACCAGTTCACGCGGATCATCGTCGCTGACCTTCTCCGTGACTCGCGGCTTCCACTGTCCAGCGCCAAGGTTGTAGTCGGCATCACCGATCTTCTCTTTCGTGGCCCACCAGCAACTGGGTTCCGCGCTGCCGTGCGGCAACAGGGTATTAGCTGCCAGCCCCGGCGGATTCTTGAAACTGCCGGACTTGTAAGCTTTCCACTGGACGAGCAGGTCGGGGATGTCGCTCTTATCCGGCGTTTCCACCCGGCCGCCGCCAGAGACCTTATCCGGGTCGTAGCCGTCGTTTCGCACCTCATAAAACCAGACTTTATCCAGCCGGGTGGCGCTTTCGGAGGCGGGCCGACGGAACACCAGCACCGCAGTTTTCACCCCCGCGTAAGGCTTGAACACGCCCGCCGGCAGGCTCACCACAGCCAGCAGGTCAAAGTCGTTAAACAGCTTCTTGCGCAATCAACATGTGCGCCGGTGGAGCCAAACAACAACCCTTCGGGAACCACCACCGCGCAGCGCCCGCCCGGCGCGAGGTGCTGCATCATCAGCGACAAGAACAGCAACTCGCTTTTCTTGCTGTTGGTCGGCAAATCAGCGCGGATCGAATCCTTGGGCAACTGACCGGCAAACGGCGGATTAGCCAGGATCACCTTGTAGCGGCGGCGAAGATCGTCTTCGGACAGCCCGCCCATGTCAGAAAGCGAATTGGCGCGTTTGAGCCGGGCGTGACGGATGCCGTGCAGCACCAGATTCATCATGCTGATCCGCACCATCTGGCGCGAGACATCGGTGCCAAATATCGAGGCTTCGAGCAGGCTCCAGTCGGGAATCTTTTCGCCCGCGCCCTTGCGATAGGTTTGCAGCTTCGGAATGCTGGCCCTGATTTCTGCAAGCGTCTGGCCTTTCTTTTCCAGCCAGTCTTCGCCGTAAATCGGATATTCGCTGATGTGATCGGAATACTTGGCGAGCAGGTAATCCACCGCGTCAATCAGAAAACCCGCCGTGCCGCAGGCCGGATCAAAAATGGAATCGCCAAGATCAGGATCGACCATCTCGACCATGAAGGCGCGAATCTGGCGCGGGGTGCGGAACTGGCCGTTAAGCGAACTGGAACCCAGATGCACCAGCAGATATTCAAAAATTTCGCCTTTCACGTCCGGGCCAAGCTTGCGGAATTCAAAACCGTCGAGTTCGTCAATCACCTGCTTGAGCACGTTGGGGTCAACGATTTCCAGCACCGCATCGCGGAAATAATCGGCCACTTCCGGCTCATCTCTGGCGAGCGAGGCCATGTAGGGAAACACCTCGTCGCGGATAAAATCACGCAGCGCGTTGCCGCTCTTGAAACGCCAATGGCTCCAGCGGTAGCGCTCGGCTTGGGCGGGAAACAGCAGTTTGGCGTTGCCGCCGTCCGCGCCGAGCCGCACCCGCAACTCCCGGTCAGATTCTTCCTCGTCCAGCAGCTTCAGGAAAATGAGCAGGACTTTCGCTCCCATCCGTTCGCCCTGAGCCTGTCGAAGGGGCATTTTATAGGGGAAAACCGGGGTTCGACAGGCTCACCCCGAAC
>JAAUTD010000045.1 GCA_012031845.1 Synechococcaceae cyanobacterium SM1_2_3 | reverse complement strand
CGTGCATAGCGCCCGGATGGTCGAGGTCATGACCCGTCATTGCAAAACCATCGCGCCCGGCATCTTGGCCGCCGAGGCGCTGCGAATGATGCAGCAGTACAAGGTCAATGCCCTGCCAGTGGTAAACTCGGCTGGAAAATTGACTGGCGTTCTGAACATGCACGATTTATTGCGCGCCGGCGTACTGTAATTTCCGACTACTGGCGAACAATCCACATGCGCGAACTGATGAGCAGGGCCGCCCAAATTCAACTGGTGATTTTCGATGTGGACGGAGTATTGACCGATGGCCGTCTGTATCTGGGTAACGATGGCGTCGAATATAAGGCGTTCCATATTCGCGATGGACACGGAATCAGGATGTTGATCGACGCCGGAATCGAAGTGGCGATCATTTCTGGCCGCCGGGCCGCGTCGGTAGAGCAGCGCATCCGCGATCTCGGCATCCGCCACGCCTATCTGGGCGTAGCGGACAAGCAGGGCGCATTGAACAGTGTGCTGGCCGCTACCGGGTTTACCGCTGACCGGGCCGCTTTTGTCGGCGATGATTTAATCGATTTGCCGGTGATGACGCGGGTAGGTCTGGCGATAGCGGTGCAGGATGCCGATCCCTTTGTCAAGCAACAGGCTGACTGGCTGACGCCCAGTGGCGGCGGGCGCGGCGCGGCACGGGAAGTCTGCGATCTGCTGCTGGAAGCGCACGGGCAATTAACCGCCATCCGCGAGCGCTATCTGCAATGAAGACGCGAATGACGGGCGGCGGCGTCACCGGGCGCGGTCTTTTCTATCTCGGCGGGCTGGCCCTGCTGGCCGTATTGAGCTATGCCCTGCTGTGGTGGGTGGAATCGTCCCTGCGCGCCCCGGAACCCTCCGAGAGTCAGGCTCCGGTCCTGACCATTGACCAATTTCGGGCGGTGCGCACCAACCCGGCTGGAGTGCAGGAATATGTGGTCGAAGCGCCTCATCTGTGGCAGTCGCCGGGACAAGGCGGCGTTCGCATCGAACAACCGACTCTGGACTGGTATCAGCCCGACGGACAGACCCGCGAATGGCGGCTGCAAGCCGAACAGGGCTGGGGCGCGGCTGATCAGCAAACCCTTCGCCTGGAAGGCGCAGTGACGATGATCCGGGCCGCTCCCAGTGGCAAACCCCCTATGACGATTACCACCCGCGATGTGATCATCAGTCCGGCTCAGCACTATGCCGAAACCGCCGCGCCGGTGCGCGTGGCGACGCCTGACGGCGAGTTGAAAGCTATTGGCGCCCGCGCCTGGCTGGATCAGCAACGATTGGAACTGCTTTCCGAAGTGAGAGGTTTTTATGCCCCCCCCAAGCGTTAAACCGGGATTCGCGCTGGCCTTGGCGCTGGCCTCCCCGCTCGTTGCCGCCCTGCCCGAAGATCGCAGCCAGCCCATTCAACTGGAAGCCAGTCGTGGTCAGATTGACCAGAAAACCGGCGTCAGCGTCTATGAAGGCAATGTGGTTATTACTCAGGGTTCGATGCGGCTGGCTGCTGATACCGTCACCATTTACATCAAGGACGACAATTTTCAACGGATGGAAGCCACCGGCAATCCGGCCAACCTGCGCTACAAGCCGACGGCCGATAAACCAGAAATTCAGGGCGTCAGCAAACGGGTCGAATATGATGTGTCCAGCGCCAGGATTATTATGAGCGGCGGCGCCAAGCTGACCCAGGGTCAGGACGCCTTTAGCGGCGACCGGGTTGAATATGACCTGAAAGACGACGTGGTGCGGGCGCGGGGCGCGGGCGACAAGGGCCGCATCCAGTTCACCATTCAACCCCGGGCGCAAAGTCCGCTGCCCACGACTATCAAGAAGCCTTGAAATGGCGCAACTGATCGCCAAGGAAATCGTCAAGCACTATCGCAAGCGGGTGGTGGTGGACGCCGCTTCGCTCAGCGTCGCCAGCGGCGAAGTGGTCGGATTGCTCGGCCCCAATGGCGCGGGCAAAACCACCAGCTTCTACATGATGGTGGGACTCATCCATTGCGACGAAGGGCGAGTGCTGCTGGATGATCGGGACCTTACCCGCTTGCCGATGCACACCCGGGCGCGGCTGGGTGTGGGCTACCTGCCACAGGAACCGTCGATCTTCCGGCGGCTGTCAGTGCTGGATAACGTGCTGGCGATTCTGGAGACCCGCCGCGATCTGGCCCGCGCCGACCGGCGACCGCTGGCCGAAGAGTTATTGCATGAACTGCACGTCGGCCATTTGCGCGATAACCTGGGCATCGGCCTGTCGGGCGGCGAGCGGCGGCGCGTGGAAATCGCCCGGGCGCTGGCCGCCAACCCGTCGTTCATGCTGCTGGATGAGCCTTTTGCCGGCGTTGATCCCTTGTCGGTGCTCGATATCCAGCGCATCATCGAATACCTGCGCGACCGCCAGATCGGGTGCTGATCACTGATCATAATGTCCGTGAGACTCTGGGAATTTGTGATCGCGCCTACATTCTCAATGAAGGGCGAGTGATTGCCGAGGGCGATCCCGCCGCGATTCTGACCAATCAGCAGGTGCGCCGGGTTTACCTGGGTGAATCATTTCAGCTCTAGCAGACCGGAGTAGTCTGCCAGAATGATCAAAACCGACTAGAATCAAGGGTAGTTTGAGTTTTATGGCATCGGGAACCGATTGAATTGTTATGAGACAGTCCTTGCAGCTACGCTTGGGTCAGCAACTGACAATGACCCCTCAACTGCAACAGGCGATTCGCCTGTTGCAGTTATCCAGCCTGGATCTTGAGGCGGAGGTGCAAACGATCCTTGATTCCAACCTGATGCTGGAGCGCAGCGACGAATTACAGGAGGTGCCCGTGCCGCCGGAGATTTTGGCGGCCCAGGTTTCGGCGGAAACCCGCGCCGAAACCGCGATTGACGCCAACATCAGCGACACCCTCCCCGACGATCTGCCGGTAGACAGCGCCTGGGAAGATATTTACGAACCCTATGATGGCCCCACGTCCTATGCCCACGGCGATGACGAAGACTGGGATCCTTACGAACGCTATGTCGGCGCAGGCGAATCGCTGCGCGAACATTTGTACTGGCAGATGCGGCTGACCCCGTTCAATGATCGCGATATGGCGATAGCGACCGCGATTATCGACGCCATTGACGATTCCGGTTATCTGACTGTTGCGCTGGAAGAAATTTGTCAGGGCGTGCAGGATCGGTTCATGGTGACGCTGGCTGAGGTCGAGGTTGTGCTGAAGCTGGTGCAGCATTTTGATCCGCAAGGCGTGGGCGCCCGCAGTCCGGCCGAATGCCTGCTGCTGCAACTGGAAGCGCTGGCGGCGGAGACCCCGTGGCTGGCGGAGACCCGTCGCCTGGTCGAACATCACCTGGAACTGCTGGCCAACCGCGATTTCAACGCGCTGATGCGGCGGCTCAAAGTCTCGCGGGAAGCCCTGCAAGGCATCATCGCCCTGATCCAGTCGCTGGATCCGCATCCTGGCGCCCAACTGTCCAATTCGGCGCCGCAGTATGTGATTCCCGATGTGCTGGTGCGTCGTCAGCGCGATGTCTGGCGAGTCGAACTGAACCCGGAAAGCACTCCTAAAGTCCGGATCAATCCCCGCTACGCCGCGATGGCCCGCAAAGCCAGCCAGAACGCCAGTGATGGAACCTGCCTCAAGAATCACTTGCAGGAAGCGCGCTGGTTTCTGAAAAGCCTGCAAAATCGTAACGAGACCCTGCTCCGCGTAGCCACCTGCATCGTCGAGCGCCAGCGCGAATTTCTGGAGCGCGGCGACGAACACATGAAACCACTGATATTGCGCGACATCGCTGAAGTGCTGGGTCTGCATGAGTCCACCATTTCGCGGGTGACCACCCAAAAGTACATGCACACCCCGCGTGGACTTTATGAGCTGAAGTTCTTTTTTTCCAGCCATGTCGGCACCAGCGATGGCGGAGAATGCTCCTCCACCGCCATCCGCGCCATGATTCGCAAGCTGATTCAGACTGAAGACCCCGGCAGACCGCTCAGCGACGATAAAATCGCCAAACTGCTGGAAGCCGAAGGGATTCAGGTCGCCCGGCGCACAGTGGCAAAATATCGAGAAGCCATGTCTATTCCTTCCTCCTCGGATCGCAAGCGCCTGGTCTGAATGACGAAGATTTTTGCCCCAGTGTGGGGCAACCACGGAGACCGGGCTGTATTCCGGCAGCGGCTCGAAACGACAACTTCAAACCCGCCGCTGCTGGAGCCATGCAAACCACCGCATCGGCTCTGGTCTTCATCCGTAGCAACCCCTGTGTTCAGGAGTCCATGCCATGCAAATTAAACTCAGCGGACACCATGTCGAAATCACCCCGGCGCTGCACGACTATGTGCATGACAAACTGGATCGGATTGAACGGCACTTTGACAATGTAACCAGCGCCCAGGTGATCCTTAGTGTTGAGAAGCTGCGCCACAAGGCCGAAGCCACCATTCACGTCGCGGGCAGCGAGATTTTCGCTGATGCCGTTGAAGAGGACATGTACGCTTCGCTGGATGCCCTGATTGACAAGATTGACCGGCAGATCAAACGGCACAAGGAGAAAGTGACGGATAAGCATCGCGGCGAAAAGGCGCGCGATTATCCCCAACCCTGAGCGAACGCGAGCAAGGCGATGGACATCACCGACCTGATTACCCGCGAGCGGATCGTCTGCAATAGCGAGGTGACCAGCAAGAAGCGGGTTATTGAGACCCTGAGCGAGCTGCTGGCTACCGGACAAGCTGATCTGACCGCCCGGCCGATTTTTGACAGTCTAATTGGACGGGAGCGACTGGGGAGCACAGGTCTCGGTCATGGGGTCGCCTTGCCTCATGGCCGTTTCAACCAGAGCCAGCAGGCCATCGGCGCGTTCATCAAGATCAGCAGGGGCGTGGATTTTGACGCCATTGACCGGCAGCCGGTGGATCTGGTGTTTGGATTGCTGGTGCCGGATCACTACACCGATGAACACCTCAAGATTCTGGCGCATCTGGCGGAGATGTTCAGCGACCGGGGTTTTTGCCAGCAATTGCGCAGTAGCGATTCCGACCAGCATCTATTTGAGCGGCTGCGGGATTGGCAGCCGACGGCGACGATACCGCCATGAACCCGCCGGTCTATGCCCAAACCGCCTTCCATGATTTGAAGGCGGTGCTGGATTTGCGCTGGATTGGCGGCATGGCCGGCGCTGATCACATTCTGTGGTCGCCGGTGGAAGCCAGCGCACCGCTCTATGGCCGGCTGAACTGGATTCAGCCGGCCCGCCTGCAAATTATTGGGCCTGATGAGTGCGCTTTTCTACGGCGGCTGGCGCCGCTGGTGCGCGATGAACTGTACCGCAGCCTGCTGGCGTTCCCGACGGGCGCCATTCTGGTGTGTGGCGAATTTGAACTGGCCGAGACCTTGCGGACTGGCGCCGACGCAGTGGGCATTCCTCTTTGGTACGCCCCAATGCCGCTAGCGGTGGTGCTGGATCGGCTGGACAGCTATCGGCATGGTCTGGAAGCCTCTACCGTGATGCACGGCGAACTGCTGGAGGTCTTTGGGATGGGCCTGCTGATTACCGGCGGCAGCGGGGTTGGCAAAAGCGAACTGGCCCTGGAGCTGATCAGTCGCGGCCATCGCCTGATCGCCGACGACACCCCAACCCTGACCCGCATGGCCCCGGATGTGCTGGAAGGAGCCTGTCCACCCACGCTGATCGATCTGCTGGAAGTGCGCGGGCTGGGCATTCTCAATATTCGCCGCATGTTTGGCGACAGCGCGATCAAGCGGAACAAACGGGTCCGACTGATTATTCATCTGGTGAGGCAGGAGGAAATTGCGCCACCGGCCGAATCGCGGTTGCAGGGGATGCGCGATACCCGGCTCATTCTGGGCGTCAGCATCCCGGCGATTACCTTGCCGATAGCGCCGGGACGCAATCTGGCGGTGCTGGTGGAATGCGCGGTGCGCGATCACATTCTGCGGTTGGGCGGCTATTGCGCCGAACAGGACATGATCGCAAGGGTGGAAAAAGCGATGGCGCGGGAGATCGTATGCGAATAGTCATCGTCAGCGGCCTGTCCGGCTCCGGCAAAACCATCGCCCTGCAAACCCTGGAGGATCTGGATTACTACTGCGTGGACAATCTGCCGTTCAAGCTGATCCGGCCGCTGGCGCAGGAAATTCTGGCCGCCAGCGAGTTGTTGCCGCCGACGGTGGCGATTGGGGTGGATGTGCGCAACTTCATTGATGAGTTGAGCCAGTTTCCCGCTACTCTCGCTGATCTGCGCACCGGTGATCTCAAGGTTGAAGTGGTGTTTTTGCACGCGGGCGAAGACATTCTGCTCAAGCGCTATAGCGAAACCCGCCGCCGCCATCCGCTGGATTTGGGCAATATGCCGTTGCGCGAGGCGATTCGCCGGGAACGACAGTTGCTTGAGCCGATTGTCGCCTGCGCCGACCTGATCATTGATACCGGCGGCACTAATATCTACCAGTTGCGCGACTTGATCCGCGCCCGCATTCACGATACGCCCCGCGAAGCCATGTCGCTGCTGTTTGAATCGTTTGGCTTCAAGAACGGCACACCGACCGACGCCGATTATGTATTTGACGTGCGCTGCCTGCCCAATCCGCACTGGGAACCGCTATTGCGTCCGCTGACGGGCCGCGATCAGCCGGTGGTCGAATTTCTCCAGCATCAGCCGGAAGTGATGGCGATGGTGGCCGATCTGAGCCGATTTCTGGAAACCTGGTTGCCACGCTTTGAGCTGAGCGACCGCAGTTATTTGACCGTCGCGATTGGCTGCACCGGTGGTCAGCATCGTTCGGTGTTTATCGCCGAAGCGCTGGCGCATCATTTCGGTGGCATTCGTCACCATGTCATGGTCCGCCATCGGGAACTACAATGAATAGCAAGCCGCGCTGCAATGGCGACCGGTGATTATGGGGACGCCAAGGTGTTGAAACGGGACATTACCATTATTAATAAACTGGGGCTGCACGCCCGGGCCGCCGCCAAGTTCGTCACATTAGCGGCAGGATTCGAGGCTGAGATTCGACTGCTGCGCGGCGGACGCGAGGTCAATGGTAAAAGCATCATGGGTGTGATGATGCTGGCTGCGGCTCGCGGCGCCCAACTGGAATTGCACGCCAGCGGCCCCGAAGCCGAACAGGCGCTCGATCATCTTGAGGAATTGGTCCGCCGCCGTTTCGACGAGGACGAATGAGAGGATTTCTCCATGCCATTTTCACTGCATGGCGTCGGCATTTCCCGGGGATACGCCATTGGCAGGACCTATCTGGTCCAGCGCAACCAGCCGGAAATCACCGAATACACCATTCCTGACGCCATCATTGAAGATGAGATCGAACGGTTTCTGAGCGGCGTGGCGTTGGCGCGGCGGCAGTTGCAGGACATCCGAATGCGGATTCCCAACGCGGTTCCCTGCGATGCCGCCGCTTTTCTGGACACCCACCTGTTGATGCTGCAAGACCCGGCGCTGACCGAAGCGCCGATTGATCTGATTCGGCTGCACAAATGCAATGCCGAGTGGGCGCTGAAAATCCAGCGCGATTCGCTGGTGCGGGTGTTTGAGGAAATGGACGATCCCTATCTGCGCACCCGCAAGGATGATGTGGATCATGTGGTGCGGCGGGTGCAGCGCATTCTGGCGTCCGATGATCCGGCCTATCGCAATGATCCGGATTATGCGGAACTGATCGCCAGCCGGCTGGAAGGGCGAATTATTGTCGCGGATGACCTGACCCCGGCCGACACCATCCTGATGCAGCATCAGGGGGTGCTGGCCTTTGTCACCGAGTACGGCGGCCCGCTGTCGCACACCGCGATTCTGGCCCGGAGCCTGGGCATTCCGGCCGTGGTCGGGGTTCGCAACGCCCGCGCCTATCTCGGCAATGATGAACCAGTTATCGTAGATGGTCGCCAAGGGGTCATCCTGGTCGGGCTGGACGAGCGCATCCTGCGCTACTACCGCCACAAGCAGCATCAGGAGCGCCGCCAGCAGCGCGAACTGGACAAGCTCAAGGGCCAGCCAGCCATCACTCGCGACCGGGTGACGATTGGCTTATACGCCAATATCGAGCTGCCGGAAGACGCTATCGCTGTGCGCGAGGTGGTGGCCGACGGCATCGGCCTGTACCGGACTGAATTTCTGTTCATGAACCGGCCGGATGCGCCCGATGAGGAAGAACATCTCGCCTCCTATCTGCATGTGATCAAAATTCTGGAAGGCAGCCCGATCACGATTCGCACGGCTGATTTGGGCGCGGACAAGCAGGTGGACGGTGGGCGCGGCGGGCCGGTCTGCACCAACCCGGCGCTGGGCCTGCGGGCGATTCGGATGTGCCTGAAGGATTTGGGCATGTTCCGCCCGCAGTTGCGCGCCATTCTGCGGGCTTCGGCGCATGGCCCGGTACGGATGATGATCCCGATGCTGTCCACAATCCATGAGGTGTTTCAGGTGTTGCGGCTGGTGGCGGAGATCAAGCAGGATTTGCGCGACAGCGGCCTGGCGTTTGACGAACGGCTGCCCGTCGGTGGGATGATCGAAGTACCCGCAGCCGCAGTGTGCGCCGATCAGTTCGCCCGCTATCTGGATTTTCTGTCCATTGGCACCAATGACCTGATTCAGTACACCCTCGCGATTGACCGGGTGGACAATGAGATTAACTATCTCTATGACCCTTTGCATCCTGCGGTGCTGACTTTGATCCGAAACACCATTCACGCCGGCCGCAAGGCCAATATCCCGGTCAGTCTGTGCGGAGAAATGGCCGGCGATCCGCGCTATACCCGGTTATTGCTGGGACTGGGGCTGACCCAGTTCAGCATGCATCCCAGCAGCCTGCTCGAAGTCAAACGGGCGATCCTGGACAGCGAAGTGGAAGCCTTGAGCCAAATCGCCTGCCGCCTGTTGCAAACCACCGATATTGATGAGTATTCGGCAATACTGGCGACGATTGCCCAGAATTAAACTATTCGCTGAAATTGGCATTTAGCTCTGGGCAGGGTCGTTTTTACATAATCTTCAGTCGCTTCAAAGATCGGTTCAGCTTGATTCATGCGTTTCATCAGTGGAATAACCTTGGTGCGAATACCCATCCCCCGGTAATCCACATAGCCGTAATCGCGCAGCACTTCCATGATCAGAATGTTTCGGGGCGAACGCTGCCCGGCGATCATTTTCTCAATAGTCATGGAGTTTTGCAGAGCGCCGGGACTGATGACTTCGATCCGGTTTGAGTAAATACCGATCTCTATATCTACAAAACGGGTCCAGTCGCGATGCGCCAAGGCATTAACAACGACTTCACGTATCGCATCTAGCGGATAAAACCAGTGTTTCTCCCTTCTAAAGTTTTCATCAATTTCGGAAGCTTCAAGTGAAATAAACGGGATGATCCGTTCAATGAAGCGATCAATGATTCCACCATCAATTAACCTTTTTCCAGAGTCGGCAACATCCCAACGGCCGACAAGCGGGCTATCCAGAATATCATCCAGTAACGCCTGGTATTCTTTATCTGCGCTGGCAAAGGCGAAAACTCTTAAGCCTGACTGCTTCAAATAGCGGCGTGGGCTTTTTCCAAACAGCAGCAAACCGGCAATTGAGCAATAAATTTTATCGCCAGCGTCGGTCAAAAATCCTAAGCCCAATAACCTTGACTCCCATTGGGCCGGACTGGTCGGCACGTCCGGGTCTCTGATGATGTCTCTCAGATAATTTTGAAGTCTGGCTTCATCAAGACAGCGCAGATCAGTTCCGGGAACGGGCATCGTTTCCGTGTGCAGCAGCCCTCCCAATTCAAAAAGGCGCATCTGCTGCTCACGAGTTGCCAGTCGTGAGGTGGAGCCGACGCGGATATAAATTTTTTCCGCTCCGCCTTCTCTAACCGCATAGGGTTTGGAAATACCTTGAGGAAAGCTGATGACAGCAACCGTGCGATTATCATCAATCCTGATTTTTTCAAAAAACGGCAAAATTACGGGATGAATTCTTTCATGCACAACATTCATCACCCATTCTTCCAGGTTGTCGCGCTGAATACCGGAGATCGAACGATCATCTTCCACTCCGAGGATCACTCGGCCACCTTGAAAATTAGCTAAGGCGACGATTTCCTTTGCCAATTGTTCGGGGCGAATATCATCCCGTTTAAACTCTACTCCAGAGTTTTCCCCGTTAGCGATAATCTCCAGTAACTCGGTCTTCAGCATAGTCCACCTTAATATCCGTACTTAACTCTGCGCTGATTGAAAGCCATTTTTCCGCCTTCAAGAATATTTGCTGCTTTATCCCGCACCTGTGGAACATCGATTGCGCCTTGTGATTCGGCAGGTATATGAGCCTGGCCCTCTTGTACTTCGAGAACGCCTATCCATTCTGCGTCACCAAATACAGGAATATTCGCGTTATGGGTTGCGAAAATAAATTGCCGCGCTATCTTGGCAGACCTTAATTCCGCCACGATCCGATCAGCGATAAAGGCATTGTCCAGATTGTCTTCGGGCTGATCCATTAACAGCGGATCGGCATTTTGGAGAAGCAAAAGATGCAAAATCGCCGTACATTGCTGGCCGGTTGAAAGTTTATCCAAGGGTCTGAAATTATCCGCGCCTTCATGCGCAGTATTCAGCTCGATATTGATCAAATCCGGCAATTCCAGTTCTTCTAATTGCAGAACCTGCTCGGATGTTAGGCGGGACAACGCTTCCGCCACAGTGGGCGTGATACTCCATCCGGCATTTCGGAGGGCATCGACGCCTTGTCGCACCTGTTCAGCCAGTTTTACCGAGGAGAAATCCTCCGCTTCCTTAATCCAGGCAAGTCGGGCCTCACCGACATTTTCGAGCCGGCATCCCAACAGAAAATCAATAATGGGTTTACAGTTGACTTTTGCTTCTCGAATCAACCTCAACTTTCCTGAAAGCCGTTTGTTCAGCTTTTTTAAGGCGCGTCCAAAAAGTGCAGACCGATCCGCCCGAAAAGATGACAACTCCTCAAGAATTGCTTTACGTTGCCGTTCAAATCCAGTCTGGATATTTTTTCGATTCTCAATCATCTGTTGCTTAGGACGAATGTGTTCAATCTCTTTCAATAAGTTCTGATATTTTAACCCGATTTCATTGCCGCTTTTTCCTTCAAACGCCGGAAGATCCTTGAAGATCCTTTCCATCTTCAATTCTTCCTGCTGAATACTGGTAAGCAATTCAACATCAATTTCTGCAATTGCAGCTTGTGCGGCAGCATACTTGATTTGCCACTGGCTCAACAGCACCTCTGCATCACTACGCACTAAGTCTAAAATCGAGCGAAACTTGCGGATGATTTCAGCATGGGGAAGATGCGCAATAGCCGCTTCACTTAGAAACATAGTATCCGGCAGACTGTCGCGTACCGCATGAAATGTTTTATCAAGATTAGGGCTTTCTTCCTCTACCGCTCTTTTACGAAGACGCTTTTCCGCTTCGAGTAGCGGTACGATTTTCAGCTTTTCTTCGAGACCCAGCGTCTTGAAATGTTGTAGCTGCTCTTCCAGTTTTGGAAGTCGGGCAACATCATCTTCTATCGAAGCAACCTGAGCTTGAGCTTCGATCAGTTTTTTTCTATTTTCTGCCAATTTTTTTAATATTTCGTCAATGCGGACTTCAAAACTATCCTGCCCGGTTTCCAGAAAGCGGGATAATAGCCGTCGTTGACTATCTTTATCCTGAGCAATCTCATAAATTTCGTTCTGCCCATAGATTTCAAGTTGAGGTAACAAATCAGATGGGGCAAATGTAGAAATATTGCCTTGCTCATCTTTAACACTGGCGCTTTCTCCATAGCGTCGGGCAATTGTAAATTGCTTACCGTTCATGCTCGAAGATCGGATGACCAGTTCAACACGCGCTCTGAAATTACCCAGATTTTCTCTAATAATATCGTCATGCTGCCTCTGCGCATTTTTGCCTATAGGCTTTAATTGTAGCGCATAGCGAACGCACTCAAGCAGGGTTGATTTACCCGTGCCGCGCCCGCCAATTACAGCATTCAGATGTTCAGAAAATTCGATATGAAGTCCATCCAGATAGCCGCCGGTGACTTTGATGCTTTCGATGCGCGAGTGATATTTCGGAGGGACATCGCTGTTCAAACGCACCCTCGATTCCGGGTCGTGAAATGCCAGCTTGAATGACTCAAAACAGGGTTGAGTCATCTTAATCAAACAGGAGGCTTTAGGATTAGCTAAATCATTAGGTATTGCCACATCCTTGGCGTTAATGATGGCGATAGGGAGCTTCCTTTTATAGTCAGGCGTCTGGTTAAGCAGGATTTGCCGATAGCCGTTGCTCTGTTCATTTTTTTAGTCCATCCAATGTATCAGGTATTTGCGCGGCCTTGAGCAAGGGGCTTTGCCAAACGTGATTAAGTTTCCGGTACAGAACCCCATTATCATCAGCACAGTGCGCGGCATAAATAAATCCCCCAAGCTGGTCAACTTTTGATAGCAGATCGTTGCCACCGAGATTGGAAGGCCAAACATCATTATCTGGATTAGTCAGTCCCAATGATCCCAAATAGCGGTTTAATTGATCTTTTGAGGTGTTTTCTGGAAACAGGCAAACAAAATGCGCCTTTTCCGTTGAGGAAATCTCAAATCCAGGAAACACTAAAATGTCATTTTCATTCATTATTGTTCGGATGGCGTCAACATCATCCAAATCACCATGACTTGCCAAGCCAATCACCTTGATGTCATTTTCCTTAGCGATCCGCACCAATTCCTGATTGTATTCCGCCTCGTTCATTCCGTGGTCCGCACCACGATGGCGAATATAATTAAAAGAATTGACCTGCAACGCACATTTCCAGAAATGGGCCTTGGTGTATTGCTCAGACATAGAGCGCCTCCTGATATTTTCGATTTGTCCAGCAAAGGGAGCAGCAACGCCGACTCAATAACAGAGTCAGATTTTCAAACCGCCGTCGCACGTCTTGCCAGCCAGTCGCGCACCGCCGGGCCAGTGCCGATAGTCCAGGGCTTCAGCCGTTCCACAGGCACCCGTTTGATTGCCGCCAGTTCATCACCGAGGACAATCTCGCCCTGCGCCGGGACGTGAAAAGCCAGGATGAGTTGGTTCATCTGGAAAAACGGGTAGTAGCCAATGAAGTGAGCGGCATCAGCGATCAATCCCAGTTCTTCCTGCACTTCGCGCAAAATCGCTGCATCCGGGGTTTCGCCTTTTTCCAGAAAACCGGTAATCAGCCCAAACATGTTTTCCGGCCAGCCCCGGTTACGCGCCAGAATGACCGCGCCGTCCATCTCGACGATGGCCGCGACGACCGGAACCGGGTTGTCCCAGTGAACGTAACTGCAATCCGCCGCCTGACAACGCAGGCGAATTTGGCCGTCAACTTCGGCGCTTTGGAGCGGGTTGCCACATTGCAGACAAAATTTGGCTTTCATGGTCAGTCACTCTGAAATGGAGAAAAAATCAGCTTTTGATTTCAATGGATTGATTTGAACGGGCAATTCTAGTTGAGAACCGGGGTAATCCAGCAGCAAAATCCAGTTTATACTTGTTCGCCTTCCGTCAATCACCCGCACTTTGCTCATGAATTCGCCAAGCACCAGCGCCATTGTTCCAGAAACCCATCCTCTGAACCCCTGTTGGAGTCCAGTCGTGCATCGGCTCACGCCGTATGTACCCGGCGAACAACCCAAAATCAGCCAGCTCATCAAGCTCAACACCAATGAAAATCCCTATGGGCCATCCCCGCGAGTGCTGGAAGCGATTCAAGCCGAATTGTCGGATGCGCTGCGCCTGTACCCGGACCCGAACGCGGATCGGTTGAAACAGGCGATTGCCGATTATTACGGCATCACTCCGGCGCAGGTCTTTGTCGGCAATGGTTCGGACGAGGTGCTGGCGCATGTGTTTCAGGCGCTGTTTCAGCATTCTGAACCGCTGTTATTCCCGGATATTACTTACAGCTTTTACCCGGTTTATTGCGGTCTGTACGGTATCCAGTTTATTAGCGTGCCGCTGGCTGATGACTTCACGCTGCGGATTAACGATTATCAGCGGCCTAATGGCGGCATTATCTTCCCTAATCCCAATGCGCCCACCGGCTGCCTGTCGCCGCTGGCGGATATTGAGTGGCTGCTGACGCATAACCCGGATTCGGCAGTCGTGATTGATGAGGCTTATATTGATTTCGGCGGCGATACCGCCATTGCCCTGATTAATCGCTATCCCAATCTGCTGGTGACGCAAACGCTTTCCAAATCGCGCTCGCTGGCCGGATTGCGGGTCGGGCTGGCGGTGGGGCATCCCGAACTGATTGAGGCGCTGGAACGGGTCAAGAACAGCTTTAATTCCTATCCGCTGGATCGGCTGGCTATTGCTGGAGCGGTCGCGGCTTTTGCTGACTGCGAGCATTTTGAGCGCACCCGCCAGGCGGTGATCGCCAGTCGCGCCGAACTGGTGGCGGGGCTGCAAAGCTCGGTTTTGAGACACTGCCCTCAGCCGCAAATTTCATCCTGACCCGCCACCCGCTGCGGGATGGCGCTGAGCTGGCGGCGGCGTTGCGCGAACATCGGGTCATCGTTCGTCATTTCCGCCAGCCGCGCATCGAGCCATTTCTGCGGATTACGGTTGGCGACCCATCGCAAAATGCCGCGCTGCTGACCGCGCTCAGTCACATTCTGGCGGAAGGTTAAGCCATGCAACTGAGCGAACTGGTGGCTTATACCAACCGTCTGCTGGCGGTGGAAACTTTCAGCGACTATTGCCCGAATGGCTTGCAGGTGCAGGGCCGGGCCGAAGTGCAAACCTTGGTGGGCGGCGTCACTGCCTGTCAGGCGTTGCTGGATGCGGCGGTTGAACGTCAGGCGGACGCGGTGCTGACCCATCACGGCTATTTCTGGAAAGGCGAAGACCCGCGCATCGTGGGCATTCGCTATCACCGGCTGCGCACTCTGCTTGGTCATGACGTGAGTTTGCTGGCTTATCACCTGCCGCTGGACGCGCATCCGCTGTACGGCAACAACGTCCAACTGGCGGCAAGGCTGGATTTAACCATTGAGGCTGCTTCGGTCCGCCGGGGCGCGGTCCCGCGATTGGCTGCATCGGTGCGCTGGCGCAACCGGCAAGCGGCGCTGAATTCGCCGCTCGCATCGCTATAACGCTGGATCAGCCACCATTGCATATTCCCGGCGCCGCGCCGCTGATTCGCCGACTGGCCTGGTGTACCGGCGCGGCGCAATCGTATTTGGAAAGCGCCATTGAGCAGAACGTGGACGCTTTCCTCACCGGCGAAATTTCCGAGCCAGCGGTTCATCTGGCGCGGGAATCAGGTCTGCACTATTTCGCTGCCGGTCATCATGCGACTGAGCGCTATGGCGTACAGGCTTTGGGTACACATCTGGCTGAACAATTCGGCTTGCAATTCACGTTCGTGGATATTGCAAATCCGGTTTGAGAGGTAGTTTTGCCCACGCTCCAGCGAGTTGTAAAACGGGCATCCTGCCCGTGAATGGCGCAACGGGCTGGAAGCCCGTTCTACGTGCGCTTGTGTTTCACCCGCTCTGAATTGACGGATAGAGGCGCTCGAATGCGGGCATCGGGAGCCTGAAGAAAGCGTAGGATGCGCTGAGGCACGAAGCGCATCGTTTGCGACTGAGGCCGGTTGAGGCGCTAGGGTTCAATCTTCGTTCCCAGCACGTTCAAAAATTTGGCGAGCCAGTCAGGATGAGCCGGCCATGCCGGGGCGGTGACCAGGACGCCATCCACATGAGCCTTGTCCACCGGGATAGCGACATACTGGCCGCCTGCGCGAGTAACATCCGGCCCCACCGCCGGATAAGCAGAGCAGGCTTTACCCTCCAGCACTCCGGCGGCGGCCAATAACTGTGCGCCGTGGCAGATGGAAGCAATGGGTTTATTGGCTTGCGAAAAGTGCTGCACCATTTTCAGCACGGTCTCGTTCAGGCGAATGTATTCCGGCGCCCGCCCGCCAGGAATGACCAGTGCGTCATAATCTTCCGCATTGATTTCGGCGAAAGTCGCATTCAGCGCAAAATTATGACCGGGTTTTTCACTGTAAGTCTGATCGCCCTCGAAATCATGCACTGCCGTGCGCACCGTCTCGCCAGCCTTCTTGTCAGGACAGACGGCATGGACGGTATGCCCCACCATCAAGAGCGCCTGAAAAGGCACCATGACCTCGTAGTCTTCCACATAGTCGCCGACCAGCATCAAGATTTTCTTTACGCTCATTAGAAAGCTCCTTTCTGTTGCCTTGCGATTGTTTGAATTGCCCATGCGTTAGAGGCAATTCTCCGGGATGAAATCTATATGATGATGCTTATGGGATCAGGAATAACGCGCTTTTCACCTCCTTGCGGGCTGTTACTGTAAGAATTTTATCGGAATCTGTGTGTTGATAGCCGCCAAATCCGCTATTTCCCGTTTCACCAAGCGATAAGCCACTGCACCAGCAATTTTTTCCCGGTACAGCGTCCAGCGGGCTGGCAACGACGGGATCGGCAATTCCGTTTCCGCTTCCAGATAAATCCACGCCGTTTCCGCCAGCCAGCCGCCCGTTTCCAGCGCGGCGCAACCGGTTCCAGCCAGCCTGTCCAACTGGCGGATCGAGCAGCACAATCTCGAACGGCCGCGCCGGTTGACGCAACCAGGCCAAGGCTTCGGCCTGTTCGACCTGAGCGCCTTCAGCTTTTAGCCGCGCCAGATTTTCCCGTAAAGCGTGAACCGCGCCCGGCTGCTGCTCGACAAAGACCACTTCAGCCGCGCCGCGTGATAGCGCCTCGAAACCGAGCGCACCGCTGCCGGCAAACAAATCGAGACAGCGAGCGCCGGGTAAGACCGGGGCCAGCCAGTTGAACAGGGTTTCCCGCACCCGATCCGGAGTTGGCCGCAATCCCGGCAGATCGGGAAATTCCAGCAGCCGACTCCGCCATTGACCGCCGATAATACGCAGTTGATTCACGGGTTTCCGGTGGATAAACCGCTTGTCGGACATAAAATCTCCAGGTTTGGGAAAGCCCCGATCCGTTTCAACTCTTGAATACACTTCAATAATACAATGCTGCTGCTCCCTCTTAACGGAATCCATCCCGCATGACCGACCGTAAATCTGACCCCGCCGACTAATCCGCCGCCCAGCG
>JAAUTD010000044.1 GCA_012031845.1 Synechococcaceae cyanobacterium SM1_2_3 | reverse complement strand
TCCAGATCAGCCAATAACTCGTGGGCAATGCGGGACATGCGGACTTCGGTATAACGCATGGCCGCCGGGGCGTCGCCGTCCACGCTGCCAAAATTGCCCTGGCCGTCAATCAGCATATAGCGCAGCGAAAAAGGCTGCGCCATTCGCACCATCGTGTCGTAAACAGCGGTATCGCCGTGCGGGTGATATTTGCCAATCGTATCGCCGACGACGCGGGCGGATTTTTTATACGGTTTATTCCAGTCATTGCCCAGCTCGCTCATGGCGAACAGGGCGCGCCGATGCACTGGCTTGAGGCCATCGCGCACATCCGGCAGCGCCCGCCCGACAATCACGCTCATGGCGTAATCAAGGTAGGACTGGCGCATCTCGTCTTCCAGGTTGACCGGCAGAATTTCTTTGGCGATTTCAGTCATGCGGAACCCTTGTCAAACACCCGATTTGTCCGCTGGAGAAGCGGTTTAAGCGATAAATTGTAACATAGCAGACCCGCGATCAGGACGGGGTTGCGCCGCTTGATGCGCTACGCTGTATAGCGTCAGCATCGCTTAAACTGGCGTTGACCTTCCGACCTTTGGAGAATCCTGCGGCATGGCTACTGGCAACGAATTTACCCTGCTGAAACAACGGCGATTTCTGCCGTTTTTTATCACTCAATTTCTGGGCGCATTTAATGACAACGTGTTTCGCTATGCGCTGGTCATCATGGTCACGTTCCAGATGGCGGGAGTGACCGATCAGGACGCTAATGTTCTGAGCAATCTCAGCGCCGGTTTAATGATCCTGCCCTTTTTTCTGTTTTCGGCGATGGCCGGGCAATTGTGTGACAAGTTTGAAAAATCTATTTATATTCAAAATGTTAAGCTACTGGAAATCGCCCTGATGAGCCTCGCCGCCCTTGGCTTTTATCTGCGCGACACCACGCTGTTGATGATGCTGGTGTTTTTGATGGGGATGCAATCCGCCCTGTTTGGACCAGCCAAATACAGCATTCTGCCGCAGCATCTCCATCCCAGCGAACTGGTCGGCGGCAACGCCTGGGTGGAAATGGGCACCAATCTGGCGATTTTACTGGGCACCATGCTGGGCGGGATTCTGATCATGCAGGAGCAAGGCCGGTGGTGGGTGTCAGGCGCGATCATTCTGATCGCGCTGCTGGGTTATCTGAGCAGCCGGGCGATTCCCACTCGCGCGCCGGCGCGCCCGACCTTAAAATTAACTGGAATCCGATCACCGAAACCTGGCGCATCCTCAAATTCGCGTACAGCAACTTCACCCTTTTTCAGGCGATTCTGGGTATTTCCTGGTTCTGGTTTCTGGGTGTTATTTATCTGGCGCAACTGCCCAATTACACCAAGCTGACTTTGGGCGGCAACGAACAGGTGGCGACGCTATCGCTGATGCTGTTTGCAATTGGCATTGGCATCGGTTCATTGCTGTGTGAGCGGATGTCCGGGCGCAAACTGGAAATCGGTCTGGTGCCCTTTGGCTCTATCGGGCTGACGGTGTTTGGGGTTGACCTGTATTTCGCTGCGTCAGAGCCGCAGGCGAATGGGGAACTAATTGGCTTAATCGCTTTTTTAAGCCAGCCGGGCAGTTGGCGAGTAGTGTTTGATTTGCTGCTGATTGGCGTTTTTGGCGGATTTTTTATCGTGCCACTATATGCACTGGTGCAGCAGCGCTGCGAACCCAGTCATCTGTCACGGGTCATTGCCGGTAATAACATTATCAACGCCATCTTTATGGTGGCGGCGTCGCTCATCGCCATTTTATTTCTGGGACAGGGTTTTACCATTCCAGAACTGTTATTGGTGATGGCGATTTTCAACGCAGTAGTGGCGGTCTATATCTTTACCCTGGTGCCGGAATTTCTGATGCGCTTTATCGTCTGGATTCTGGTGAATATCGGCTATCGCTTAAAGGCGCATGGACTGGATCATATTCCCGACCGGGGGCCAGTGGTGGTGGTGTGCAATCACGTCAGTTATATGGATGCTCTGGTCATCATGGGCTGCTGTCGGCGACCGATTCGCTTTGTCATGGATCATCAGATTTTTCGGATTCCGCTGTTGAGTTTTGTATTTCGCACTGCTGGAGCCATACCGATAGCTCCGGCGCGGGAAAATCCCGAAGTATTGACTCAAGCCTATGATCGGGTGGCCCGCTATCTGGAAGCCGGTGAAGTGGTGGGCATTTTCCCGGAAGGGCGATTGACTGAGGATGGCGAGATGTGTCCGTTCAAGACCGGGATTGAACGCATCGTCCAGCGTACGCCGGTTCCGGTGGTGCCGATGGCGTTGCGCGGGCTGTGGGGCAGTTTCTTCAGCCGCCGTTATGGCCGGGAAATGCGGCATTTTCCCCGCCGGTTCTGGTCAAGAATTGAATTGGCAGTCGGCGAACCGGTGCCGCCGGAACAGGCGACTTCGGCGTTGCTGCGCGAGCAAGTGGCGAAACTGCGGGGTGATTGGCAATAGCAATAAATGAAGAGGGCTTTGCAATGGAGTGGGATCCAAATTATGACGGTTTCTGGTACAGAGTCCGGCAGGCTGGCAGGGTGTTGATAGCGATAATTGTGTTTGCGGTATTAGGCGGGCTGCTGTTTTATGTCTACGCCAAGCCACAAGTTGTACCCGCCTGGGCGCGGGAGTGGCTGCCGGGACTGCCCAAATACACGCTGCCGCTTTATCGTTGGCGCGATGAGCAGGGGCGGGTGCAGATTACTGACCAGCCGCCCCAGAATCGCCCGTTTGAGGAAGTGCAATATCGCGCTGACGCCAATGTAGTTCCACCCCGGTCAGCCAGTCAGTAAAAAAAGATTCACATCCTATTTTGTTTCTCAAACTAAGGTTATTGCTAATGTCGGTCACTAGATGGCGGGCATTTAACCCATTGAAAAAGGAACTCCATCATGAAGTTTTTGACCCATGTGGTGCTTGCAGTTGCCTTGGCCTTCTTCTCGGTCGTTTCCTTTGCGCAGATGATCAATGTCAATACCGCGACTGCTGAAGAAATGGATAAGGGTTTGAAAGGAATCGGCCCGGTCAAAGCGGCTGAAATTGTTAAATATCGTGAAGCGAATGGTCCTTTTAAGTCGGTGGAAGATTTGGAAAAAGTGACCGGCATCAAGGGTAAAACCCTTGATGCGATTAAACCGATGATTACCGTAGGCGATATGCCCACGGCATCAACGGTTCCGGCAGTTCCGGCGACGCCAGCGGCTCCGGCGGTTCCATCCATGCCCACTACACCAGCCATGCCGACAGCTCCAACGATGCCGGTGACGCCAGCAACTTCGGCGGTTCCTACCACTCCGGCCATGCCTGCTACTCCGGTTGTTCCGGCGGTTCCCGCCACTCCGGCCAAACAGCCGTAATTAGCCAGAATCTTTTTCCATCAGTCACCGCTTGCAGTTGGCCGCCCATGAGGCGGCCAACTCTTTATAATGACGCGCTTTCCGGCAACGACCGTTGCCGCCAAATCGGGATCGCGTTCATGTTTCGCCCTCTGGAATTGTTTATTGGCCTGCGCTACACCCGTGCTAAACGCCGCAATCACTTCATTTCCTTCATTTCGCTGACTTCCATGCTGGGCATCGCGCTGGGCATCACGGCGCTCATTACCGTGCTGTCGGTGATGAACGGTTTCCAGCAGGAATTGCGCGGGCGCATTCTGGCGATGACCGCCCACGCCACCGTCAGCCGCTGGAACGGCCTGATGAGTGACTGGCAAATGGTGCGGGATCAGGCCCAGCGCAATCCTGAAGTCCGGGGCGGCGCGCCGTATATTCGCGGAGAGGCGATGCTCAATAACGTCTCGCTGGTCAGCGGGGCACTGATTCAGGGCATTTTGCCGACGGAAGAGCAGCAGGTGTCGGACATCGGCAGCAAGATGGTGCAGGGATCGCTGGATGAATTGCGTCCGGGCCGGTTCGGCATCGTCTTGGGCAAGGAACTGGCGAATGTGCTGGGGCTTAGCGTCGGCGACAAGGTGACGGTGATTACCCCGCAAGCCAACGTGACAGCGGCGGGCGTGTTGCCGCGCCTGAAACGCTTTGATGTGGTGGGCCTGTTCAAGGCGGGCATGTATGAATACGACCGGGGATTGGCGCTGGTGCATGTCGCCGATGCGGGCAAGCTGTTTCAACTGCCCGATGGCGCGGTGAGCGGGGTGCGGCTGCGGCTTAATGATCTGTTTCAGGCTCCAAGGCTGGCGCGGGAACTGACGGATCAATTGCCCGATGGTTATCTGGCCCGCGACTGGACTCAGGATCACGCCAGTTTCTTCCGGGCGGTGCAGATTGAAAAAACCGCGATGTTCGTGATTCTGACCCTGATCGTGGCGGTGGCGGCGTTCAATATCGTTTCGGCGCTGGTGATGGTGGTGACCGACAAGCAGTCCGATATCGCCATTCTGCGCACCCTGGGCGCGACGCCGCTCAGCATCATGGGTATTTTTATCGTGCAGGGCGTCACCATTGGCCTGGTCGGCACTGTATTGGGCTTGATCGGCGGGGTGTCGCTGGCGACCCATGTGGATGTGGTGGTGGCGTTTCTTGAACGACTGCTGGGGTTCAAGTTTCTGGCCCCGGACGTGTATCTGATCAGCGATTTGCCGTCGCAGGTGCAATGGGGCGATGTGACCACGATTGGTCTGGTGGCGTTTGGGCTGGCGACGCTGGCGACGCTGTATCCGGCCTGGAAAGCGGCGCGGACGCAACCGGCGGAGGCGCTGCGTTATGAATAACGGGACGGCGGGGACGATGGAATCGGCGGCAGAGACCGTAGTTTTGGAATGCCGCCAACTGGCCAAGGCGTTCCGGGAAGGCAGCGAACGGCTGGAGGTGTTGCGTGATGTGAATTTTCAAATCCGGCGCGGCGAACGGCTGGCGATCATCGGCAGTTCCGGGTCAGGTAAAAGTACGCTGCTGCATCTGCTGGGCGGACTGGATACGCCGACTGCCGGTTCAGTCTGGGTCACGGGCCAGGAATTGAGTCGGCTGGGCGATGCCGGGCGGGGCCGGTTGCGCAACCGCTGTCTGGGATTCATTTACCAGTTTCATCACCTGTTGCCGGAATTCACCGCGCTGGAAAATGTGGCGATGCCGCTGCTGATTCGCGGCGTAGCGCCCGCCAAGGCGAAGGAGCAAGCGGCGGCGTTGCTGGAACGGGTGGGTTTGGGGCCACGGTTGACCCATAAGCCGGGCGAACTGTCCGGCGGCGAACGGCAGCGGGCGGCGGTGGCGCGGGCGCTGATCACGGAACCGGCCTGTGTGCTGGCCGATGAACCGACCGGCAATCTGGATCGGCACAGCGCCGAACAGGTGTTTGCACTGATGCTGGAACTCAATCAGGCGCTGGGCACCAGCTTTGTGGTGGTCACTCACGACGCAGAACTGGCGGGACGGATGGATGCGGTGTGGCGGCTGACGGATGGGGTGTTGCAGGTGGTCTGAACCACTGATTTTCACAGATGAGCAGGATTTCGCTGATACTCTATCTGTGTAATCCCGGTAATCTGTGGAAATCAATGGTTCAGACTTTTCGCCCAATTTTTCAGCTATCCGGCGAGGAGCGCGATTAACCTAGGACTTCCGCTCCATCGGTTCGCCCTGAAGCTCTGTCGAAGGGCATTCATCGTTAAAAAAGGGGTTCGACAGGCTCACCCCGAACGGCTTTTGAATCCGAAGCGAAAGTCCTGTAACTGTTAAAACTCCACATCAATAGGTAAGGCGCATTCGACACTTCCCAGCACCGACCAGCGCGACCGTGAATTCAAGCGAGTCACCTATCAGCAACTACCGGGCTTGCAGGAGTATTTAGTGGCGCAAAACAGCCGTTTGGCGATCTGCTACGCCGCCTGCCGGGTGGATGGAAGCAGGTAGAACTGCAAAACATCGGACTGACGCTGCCGCTGATCCGGAGTTGCGAGGATGTTTCTGAGTGAAGGAAGCGGGGACATGGCGGGATAGATCGCTGTTCCTTTGGCAGCTTCTTTGAAATTCCGCCCTTGGGTTCATCAGTTTTTCGGCGATTCTCAGGTTTATGCCGCTATTTCGCTGCATCCAGTGTCATAATTGCCCGCCTATTTCTATTTAAGTTTTAAGGCCACGCCATGCGTATCGTTCAAGAAGCCCTGACTTTCGATGATGTTCTCCTGCTTCCCGCCTATTCGGCGGTGTTGCCCAAGGATGTGAATCTTCAGACCCAACTGACCCGCGCTATCACCCTCAATATTCCACTGGTTTCGGCGGCGATGGATACCGTCACCGAATCGCGGCTGGCGATTGCCCTGGCTCAGGAAGGCGGCATCGGCATCATTCATAAAAATATGCCGGTGGAGAAACAGGCGCAGGAAGTGCGGCGGGTCAAAAAATATGAAAGCGGCGTCATTAACGATCCGATTGTCACCGCGCCTGGCACCACCATTCGCGAAGTCGTGACCCTGACCCGCGCTCATCATATTTCCGGAGTTCCGGTGGTGGACGGCGAAAATCTGGTCGGCATCGTGACCAGCCGCGACTTGCGCTTTGAACACAATATGGATGGGCCGGTCAGCGCCATCATGACGCCCAAGGAACGACTGGTGACGGTGCGCGAAGGCGCCAGCCGCGAGGAAATCGTCACCCTGCTGCATAAGCATCGCATCGAAAAACTGCTGGTGGTCAACGACCAATTCCAGTTGCGCGGCATGGTCACGGTCAAGGACATTCAGAAGTCCAGCGATTTTCCCATTGCCTGCAAGGATGAATGGGGGCGGCTGCGGACGGGCGCGGCGGTCGGCACCGGCGGCGATACCGAAGATCGCGTGATCGCGCTAGTGAACGCCGGGGTAGACGTGATCGTGGTGGACACTGCTCACGGTCATTCGCTAAACGTGCTGAACCGGGTGCGCTGGATCAAACACAACTTCCCCAAGGTGCAGGTGATCGGCGGCAATATCGCCACCGCCGCCGCCGCCCGCGATCTGGTCGAGGCGGGCGCCGATGCGGTCAAGGTCGGCATTGGCCCCGGCTCGATTTGCACGACTCGCATTGTGGCCGGAGTCGGCGTTCCGCAGATCAGCGCGGTCGCTAATGTCGCCGAAGCCTTGCGCGATTGCGATGTGCCGGTGATCGCTGATGGCGGCGTGCGCTATTCCGGCGATCTGGCCAAGGCGATTGCGGCCGGCGCCCATACGGTGATGATCGGCAGCCTGTTCGCCGGCACCGAGGAAGCGCCCGGCGAGGTGGAGCTGTTTCAGGGCCGCTCCTACAAGTCCTATCGCGGCATGGGTTCCATCGGCGCGATGACTCAGCAGCACGGCTCCAGCGACCGCTATTTCCAGGAAGGCAGCGCGGTGGAAAAGCTGGTGCCGGAAGGCATCGAAGGCCGGGTTCCCTACAAAGGCAGCGTATTGGCGATCATCAACCAGTTGATGGGCGGAGTGCGTTCCAGCATGGGTTATGTCGGCTGTCAGGACATGAACGAAATGCGCACCCGTCCAGTGTTTACCCGAGTGACCAGCGCCGGGATGCGGGAAAGCCATGTTCACGACGTAACGATTACCAAAGAAGCGCCGAATTACCGCGTCAATTGAAGGACACCGATGACCGCCCGCGATATTCATCTTGACCGCATTCTGATTCTGGATTTCGGCTCGCAGTACACCCAGTTGATCGCCCGCCGGGTACGCGAGATCGGGGTCTATTGCGAAATTCACCCTTACGACGCCGATCCGGCGCAGATCAAAGCCTTCCACCCGCACGGCGTCATTCTGTCCGGCAGCCCGGAATCCACCACGGTAGCCGATGGGCCCCAAGCGCCTCAAGTCGTATTCGACTTAAAAATCCCGGTGCTCGGCATCTGCTACGGGATGCAGACGATGGCGATGCAGCTTGGTGGGCAGGTGCAGCCTTCCGATCATCGCGAATTCGGTTACGCCCAGGTTCGCGCTCACGCTCATTCCGCACTGCTGCGGGACATTGAAGATCACGCCAGCCCGGAAGGCTACGGGCTGCTGGATGTGTGGATGAGCCACGGCGATCAGGTGACGGAGTTGCCGCCCGGCTTCACCCGCATCGCCAGCACTGCGACCTGCCCGATAGCCGGGATGGCGGACGAAGATCGGCGCTGGTACGGGGTACAGTTTCATCCCGAAGTCACCCACACCCGCCAGGGCGAGCGGATTTTGCGCCGGTTCGTGCTGGACATTTGCGGCTGTGCGCCGTTGTGGACCACCGGCAATATCATTGAAGACAGCATTGCCGCCGTTCGCGCCCAAGTCGGTGCTGACGAAGTGCTGCTGGGACTGTCCGGCGGAGTGGATTCTTCGGTCGTGGCGGCGCTGCTGCATCGAGCTATCGGCGATCAGTTGACCTGTGTGTTCGTGGACACCGGCCTGCTGCGGCTGTACGAAGGCGATCAGGTGATGACCACTTTCGGCCAGCATCTGGGAGTGCGGGTGATCCGGGTGGATGCGGAGGAGCGGTTTCTCAGCGCATTGAGCGGCGTTACCGATCCCGAACAGAAACGCAAAATGATCGGCGGGCTGTTCGTGACCATTTTTGAAGAACAGGCGCTGAGTCTTAAAAATGCCAAATGGCTGGCGCAGGGCACCATTTACCCCGATGTGATCGAGTCAGCGGGCGCGAAAACCGGCAAGGCCCACGTCATCAAGTCGCACCACAATGTCGGCGGTCTACCGGCGACGATGCGAATGAAACTGGTGGAGCCACTGCGGGAACTGTTTAAGGATGAAGTGCGCCGCCTGGGGCTGGAGCTGGGCCTGCCATCGGCGATGGTCTATCGCCACCCGTTTCCGGGGCCGGGATTGGGGGTGCGGATTCTCGGCGAAGTGCGCAAGGACTACGCCGATCTGCTGCGCCGGGCCGACCATATTTTTATCGAGGAGCTACGGCGGGCCGATCTGTACGATCAGACCAGTCAGGCGTTCGCAGTGTTTTTGCCGGTCAAATCGGTCGGGGTGATGGGCGATGGCCGCCGTTACGATTACGTCATCGCGCTGCGGGCGGTGGAGACCATTGATTTCATGACCGCCCGCTGGGCGCATCTGCCCTATGAGTTTCTGGATCGGGTGTCGCTGCGGATTATCAACGAAGTGTCCGGCATTTCGCGGGTGGTCTACGACATCTCCGGCAAACCACCCGCCACGATTGAATGGGAATGACGCCGGTGGGCGAAAACGGATGAATACTGGATGCGGCGGGCGCTGACTTTGGCGCAGTGCGCGGCGACGGCGGGCGAGGTCCCGGTTGGGGCGGTGCTGGTGCTGGATAACGAAGCGTTGGGGGAAGGCTGGAATTGCCCGATCAGCGCCTGTGATCCGACGGCTCATGCCGAAATTGTGGCGTTGCGGGGGGCGGCGGCCCGACTGGGCAATTACCGGCTGGTGGGCAGCACGTTGTATGCCACTTTGGAACCGTGCCCGATGTGCGCGGGCGCCATGATCCAGGCGCGGGTCGGGCGGGTGGTGTTTGGCGCTCACGATCCCCGCGCAGGCGCGGCGGGCAGTGTGTTTAATGTGCTGCAATCGGAACGGCTGAACCATCGCGCCGAAATTGAAAGCGGAATTTTGGCTGAAGACTGCGGGGTGCTGCTGCGGGATTTTTTCCGCGCCCGCCGGATCAAAACAGGCCCCCGGCGTGGAAGCGCTGCTCAGCGCTGGTTAAATCCGCTGTCCTGGCTTTGAGAAGGTTGCTGCCACCACGGGGACGGTTGCTGTTGCTGTTGCTGGATAGCGCGTTGTTGTTGTTCCAGCCGCGCCTGTTCAGCCTGCTGACGCTGTAATTCCTGCTGGGCGGCGCGTTGGATCTCCTGCTGGCGTTGCTTGGCGCGGTGCGCTTCTTGCCGCAGGTTTAACAGCGCGTCGTTGTTGGGCGCAGTGCGCAATCCCCGATTGATATAGCCCAGACCCTCCTCCACCCGGCCCTGTTGCAGGCTTTGTTGAGCGGCCTCCCGATAATAGGCGGCGATGCGCTGAATACCTTCGAGTGCGGCGGGCTGGTCCGGGCGGAGCTCCAGGATGCGCCGATAAGTGCTAAGAGCATTGCCGCTGGCGGGAGCGGTGAACCGGCGGTTGTCAATCTGTTGCTGAGCCTCAGCCAGCAGTTTTTCGATTTCCATCTCTGGCGTTATCGGCGCGAGCGCTTCGGCTGCGGGATCCGCAGGGTCAGTTGATGTAGCGGCCGGCTGTTCTGGAAGCTGTGGAGCAACATTGGGATCGTCGGTAGTTTCGGCAGCAGGTGGTAACGAGGGAATGCCGCTAGTAGCCGGAAGTGACGACTGATTGGAAGCCGTACGCGCAGAATTGGCGGTGGGTTGGGGGCTGATACCCGGAATAGGGGCAGATGGGGTGGTTGGCGACAGGACTGCGGCTAAAGTTCGGGGCATGGTCGGATCGCCCGCGCTCTTGAACAGTTGCGCGGCATCCTGTGGAATCGGAATGCGCAGGAGAAAATAAAAACCAATCGCGCAGATGATCGTTACCGTGCCGAGATACAGTGCAAAATGCTTCAACCAAGTGACAAATCTAGCGCGAATGGACACTGAATCGGCATCGTCAGCAAAATCTGACGAGGGCGGATCAGGCAGAAGCGAAGGATCAGCAATGCTGGGTTTCTGTTTCATGGCAGCGGTCGGGTATGAGTGCTTTCGGTTTTGACAATCCTGACAAACAGGGACAAGCCATTCAACGATTGGCAAAACTTTTTAATAAGGTACAATATAAAGCTGTTCTGCATTTGCTCCAAGCGATTCTTCCCGGAGAGGTACCGAAGTGGCCATAACGGCGCCGACTCGAAATCGGATGGGGGCTTAACCGCCCCACGTGGGTTCGAATCCCACCCTCTCCGCCAATTCAACGGCTTAGATTGCCCACGCCATATTCTTCAGCTACGCGGTTTTTGGGCAACGTAGCTGCAATGTAGCCACATTAGCGGCAGAGCCATGTTAATGCTCTCCTGCCAAGCTCGCATTGTAGTCCTTGCCATTCATTCTGCTGCACCAGCATTCACGCCGATATTATGGACAGGACATCGATCTGCATGATGCAACGATGTCGGTCAGTCCGCGATTTCGCTGTCATCAGCAATCGCTTCGATTCATCGCCTGGCTTATGGTCCGCAACAGCCCGACTTATCCTTACAATCTCATAACTCAGGGCTGCTGGATGAAAAGGGTTTTGGACGAAAACCCGCGTCGCTTATTCCGCAATTTACACTCATTGTAATAGCAAGCCACAAACGAGTTGTGGCGCGATCAGGATGTCCATTCTACGTCGTAGTCAGCGAAAGCCCTGGAGAAAAAGCATCAGTTTGGTGGAGGCGATCACAAAGCGCGGGGTTCACTTTCTGTTGGGCGGAGAGCAGCTTTTTTGCAAAACATCGAGAAAGGGTTCAGCGCCGCTGGCGGCTAGCAGGTTTGTTCGGCATACCACGCATAGGTGGCCTTCAATCCAGTCGCCAGGTCAATACTTGCCCGCCAGCCCAGATTGGCCAGCCGGGAGACATCCAGCAGCTTTTGTGGCGTTCCGTCGGGCTGGGTCGGGTCGAAAGCGATAGCGCCGCTATAGCCAACAATATCCGCGATCTGTTCGGCCAGTTCACGAATGGTGACGTCCACGCCGACGCCAATATTGATTAAGTCAGTCGAGTCGGTGCGCAGGCCCACGTGAATGCAGGCGGCGGCCATGTCGTCCACATGCAGGAACTCCCGCCGGGGCGAGCCTGTGCCCCACAACAGCACACAGGGGGCGACAGAGGGGTAGGGCGGAATACCCAGACTCTGCTGAAGGTCGGCGGGGATCGGGCCGAAGCGGGCCTGATCGCGGGCAATGCCGACCCAGTCGCCCGTCTGGGCCAGCTTGGCCAGATGAAATTTGCGGATCAGCGCGGGCAGGACATGGGACGATTCCAGGTCAAAGTTGTCGCCGGATCCGTAGAGATTGGTCGGCATCACCGGGACATAGGAGACGCCATATTGCCGGTTGTAGGCGTCGCACATTTCTACGCCCGCGATTTTGGCAATGGCGTAAGGGGTGTTAGTCGGTTCCAGCGGCCCGGTGAGCAAGGCGTCTTCAGTAATCGGTTGGGCGGCGAACTTGGGGTAAATGCAGGAACTGCCGAGGAAGATCAGGCGTTTAACACCCGCCAGATAGGCGTGGTGGATGACGTTAAGCTGAATCATCAGGTTGTCGTAGATAAATTCGCCGCGATAGCGGTTGTTCGCCTGGATGCCGCCGACCTTGGCCGCCGCCAGAAACACGCAGGCCGGGCGTTCTTCGGCAAAGAAGCGGGCGGTGGCCGCCTGATCCAGCAGGTCGAGTTCGGCATGGGTGCGCAGCACCAGGTTTGAATAACCTTGAGCGCGCAGAGCGCGCACCAGAGCGGATCCGACCAGACCGCGATGGCCGGCCACATAGATTTTGGCGTTTGAATGGATCATCGCGTTTTCTCTTTGCGTCGTTCCGGTGCGCGTTTCATTCGTCGGGCTGATGGATTTCAAAGCCGTGGGTTCGGCACAGTTGATCGCGTTGGGCCTCCTGGAGATCGGCGGCGACCATCGCTTTCACCAGTTCCGGGAAGCGGATCTGTGGCTCCCAGCCCAGCGCCGCTTTGGCCTTGGCCGGATCGCCCAGCAGGAATTCGACTTCGGTGGGGCGGAAGTAGCGCGGGTCAATGCGCACCAGCACGCGGCCACTGCGGGCGTCGCGGCCGATTTCGTCAACACCGGATCCGCTCCATTGCAGCGGGTAGTCGAGCTCCTGGAACGCCAGTTCGACAAATTCACGCACGGTGTGGGTTTCGCCCGTAGCGATCACATAGTCGTTGGGGGCCTCCTGTTGCAGCATCATCCACATGGCGCGCACGAAATCCTGGGCATGGCCCCAGTCGCGCTGGGAGTCAAGGTTGCCCAGATACAGGGTTTTTTGGGCGCCGAGATGGATGCGGGCAACCGCCCGGGTGATTTTGCGAGTGACGAAGGTTTCGCCGCGGATCGGCGATTCGTGATTAAAAAGAATCCCGTTACTGGCGTGAAATCCATAGGCTTCGCGGTAGTTCACGGTGATCCAGTAGCCATAAACCTTGGCGGCGCCGTAGGGACTGCGCGGGTAGAAAGGCGTCGTTTCCTTTTGTGGAATTTCCTGCACTTTTCCGAACATTTCGCTGGTGGAAGCCTGGTAGAAGCGGGTTTTATGCCCCAGTCCGAGAATGCGCATCCCTTCGAGCAGGCGCAAAGTTCCCAGGGCATCGGCGTTAGCGGTGTATTCGGGCGTGTCAAAAGACACCTGGACATGGCTTTGCGCGGCCAGGTTATAGATTTCGTCAGGCTGGGTGTGCTGAATAATGCGAATCAGATTGGTGGCGTCGGTGAGGTCGCCGTGGTGCAGGATGAAACGCCGGTCGGGATCGTGCGGATCCTGGTAGAGATGATCGATGCGGTCGGTATTGAACAGGGAAGTGCGGCGTTTGACGCCGTGGACGGTGTAGTCCTTTTTCAGCAGAAATTCAGCGAGATAGGCGCCGTCCTGGCCGGTAATGCCGGTGATTAAAGCGGTTTTACGCATGGGTGTGAGGTTCTCAGATGGTCAGCCAAGCCAAGTTTAACTGACCGACCGCCACTCGCAGGACTTTTGTTGCAGCCGCTTGGCGCGGGCTGCGGCTTAATCAGGCGGTCAAGGCGCGATTGACCGCCTCGCTGGCATCCCGCGCCGCGCCGAAACTGAGCAGCAGATTTTCGATGCCGACCGTCTCCGCCACCGCCGCGATGAACGGTTCCATTCGCGCTTCGTGGCAACCGCCATCGTGGTAAAACCGCACCGGTTCATCTCCGATTTGATCCAGACAGGTAATCGCCAGCCGGGCGCTGACCGTGAATTGCGGAAAATGGCGGGCGTCGGACAAATCCGCGGCGATAGCGCGTTGCAGCAGATTTAAATCCAGCCAGCCAAAGCGCAATGATCCCTGATAGGCGTTCGGAACATTGGTGGCGTCATGAATGCCGGGATAGGGCGGGTTTTCCAGTTCATGCGGCAACGGCCCCGCGCCATGCCGGGTCAGATAGGCCCGCGTGACATAACTCACGTCCAGCCGTTCCAGGCTCAGTTCGGCGGCCAGCGTCAGCACATTGCGCAAACCGGTGTTGGAGCGGGTGACATGCGGGAAAAAGCCGCGATCCTGATCGAGCAGCAAGCCCTGTGCGCCTTCAAACAGCGCCATTCGATCCTGCGTCGCGGTTCGCAGATCGGCCACGCGGATCGCGGCCAGGAAACAATCGGCATCGGCCATAAACCGCTCCAGAATGGCGTCAGAACTGAACCAATCTCCATGTTGGGCATAAGCCCCATCGAAGCCCAACCGGGCCAGCCGCACCGGCGCATAGTCGCGACGAATGGCGTCAAGCCGGGTCGCCAACCGCGCCGAATCGGCCAAATCGCGCACAGTCAGCGCATAACGCGGCGATAAGCTGCGTTCCAGCGTCTCGCCGAAACCGATGCCACAACTGCCATGCCGATCTGCGCCGCGTTCCTGCTCGACAATCTGGTTGATCATCATGTCGTAAGGCGTGGTCACTGGACTGTCAGGATCGATCAGCACGGTCGGCCTGACGCCCAGCGCCGCCAAGGTTTTCTGCTCTTTTAGAAACAGAATCGGATTGGAAACGAAAAAGCGCGACAGGAAAGTCGCCGCGTCCGCGAATGCGCCGCTGCCGACATGGCTGAACACATGACGCAAGCCGTCCGGGGTCAGCACCGTATGACCGGCCTGCGCCCCGCATTGAATGACGAATGACGATCCCCGTCGCCGCCCAATGCGGCGGCGTACTGATCCATCACCCGTCCTTTGCCTTCATGCCGAATTGAGCGCCGATCACGACCTGGGTGATTGGTTGCCAAGGCATAAGTTTTCTCCTGGCCGTTCCCCTCTCCCGCAAGCGGGAGAGGGGTTAGGGGTGAGGGAACTGAATCAAAACCGCACCACGCCCGCGCTGTGGCTAGGCGCTGCCGGCGTCAGTGCGCCTACGGCCCGGCGCACCACTTTGGCGGTGTCTTTCGCCCAGCTTTTCGCCACCGCGTCCCGGTCGCGCCCTTCGTTGACTTCAATCGCCGACACGATCACTTCGGCCAGTTTGGTGTGATCGGACAGGCCGATCACCCGCTGTCCCAGCAGATCAGTCCAGCGGTCGCGCACTCCACGCGGGTCGTGGCGGGCGTGCGAGCCTTCCTCAACGATGACGTGGAAGACGTGATACATCCGGCTGACCAAGGTGAGCAATTCGTGCGAATCGAAATCGCGCTGCGGGCTGTCGCCGAGAACGCGGGCAATGCCTGCTCCCGGCAAATCTCGCGGCGGTTCTTCGTCGCCGACCGTAAACAGATAGCCCTTCCTGCCGCGCTTCTCGAAGCAGTCAATGGAGGTGTGCAGCGCCGCGAAGTACCACGGCAAGGTGTAGGACTCGCAGCAATTGCCGCCGCCGCCCTTTTCCAGCCAGATTTTTTCCAACTGGCGGGCAATGCGGATGTCGGCCTCGAATTGCGTGACCTGCAACGGGGCCTCGTCATACAAAATATCGCCGATGCCCAGACACATGATGTGCGGATCGGCCACCGGCTTGCGGGCCAGAATTTCCTCGACCATCGTGCCCAGACCGTTGCGGGCCAGCGCATCGGCGATCATGCCCATCGAACCGGTCACGTCCAGTCCAACAATAATGGCGTTGGATTCCGGGTTGATCGCCGAATCGCGGGATTCGCGCAGCGTGACTCCGAATGGATTCAGCGCCGGGTCTATCGCCCGGGCGGCAAAGACAGCGGCGGTTGACTTGTGTTTGGTGGAAGCGGCGTAGGCGCTCCAATCGGCAGGGTCCCAACGAGCAGTGCCCATGACATTCTCCTTCTGGTTTAAGTTAGTAAAGGTCAGTGGTGGACAGATTCAGCTTCACGAACCGGCGTTCGCCGAAGCTGGCCTTCAATGCCTGGCGTTGCCAGGTTTGATAATCGTGAACCGGCGAGCCGCTGGTCGGCAGCCGCAACCAGTCCAGCATCGGTTGCGGCGCGGCTTTGTCCCGCGCCAGCCGCGCCCCGGTCATATCGCCCAGCAGTTCCCGGCCTACCGCTCGCACCAGTTCCAGATCGGTGCGAAGGTCGCCGCGTTTGCGGGCGATGGCGTCAGGCGGCGCGTATTGCACCGTAGCAGCGGGCGCAGCCCGCAGCGGCTGGCCCTGGCGCACCGTGTACCACCAGCCGCCGAGCAATGCGCCGCTATGCTGTTGCGGCGAGATGAAAACCGCGTTGCTCAAAATGGCGTTATGGGCGAGCCGGGCAAAGTCGAGGTAGCACGCCAGATTCAGCAGCGAACTGATGATCCAGGCGACATGGCGGGCGTCCATCCGCCCGCCGCAGTGATCCAGCACATCGCGCAGCAGCAGCAAATCCGGCGCCTTGCGCATCACCAGCGCCAGATGGTCGCCGGTTTCAAAGTGAGTGGCGATTTCGGGCAGCGCGGGCTGCATTTCCGCCGCCATGCGACCATCGGCGAAGGGCAAGCCGTTGATGACCGCCAGCGCGTTTTCAAACAGGTCGGCGTGTTCTTTCCCCACCAGCCAGGTGACCGTCTCCGTGCCGATAAACAGCCGCCCCAGCTCAAATTCATGTTCCCGCCGGTAGCTGATTTCATAGCGCGTTCCATTGCTGGCCCGCAGCGTCAGCAAGTCTGCCGTTTGCCAGAAGCCTTTTTGCAGCTTCTGAACTGCGGCGTCGTAAAGCCGGTTAAGGTGCTGGAAAACTGGGTTGGCTTCGGCCCGTCGGCAACGATCCGGATGCCAGATCGAAACCAGCGCCCGAAATTCCTGCCGCGCCTGATCTGCGTCGCCAGTGAACAGGCGTTCTGGCGCAGACAGCGGGATAGCCAACAGCGATTCAGCAGTTAAAGCAGCGAGATGGTTCATGGCGACCTCCTATGGACTGGAAGCTTAGACCAGTTATTTGTATTTTGCAAATTACAATTTATATTTTACCAACACAGCATTTTGATGTTGGATCACAGGACGTAGCGCAGGCTGGAAACCTGCGCTAGTCCTGGGCGAGGGTTAGACCAGAAGCCTTACCACTTCCCGGCTACGGGCCAGTCACCGGCTTGTCCAAAGCTGTTGAAGTAGCAGCGGTCTACGCCGCAGCCGTCCCACGCGCCGTTGCCGTTGTAGTCCAGATACCAGGTGCCG
>JAAUTD010000371.1 GCA_012031845.1 Synechococcaceae cyanobacterium SM1_2_3 | reverse complement strand
ACTGCGAGTACGCGACCGGGGAGCGCAAATTGCTGAAAAAAAATTGCTCTAACCCTGCGCCGGATTGATGACGGCAGCTACGGCTATTGCGAAGAAACGGGCGAACCGATTGGCCTCAAACGCCTGCTGGCGCGTCCGACCGCGACGCTATCGCTGGAAGCCCAGGAGCGCCGGGAAAATCTGCAACGGACCCAACGCGATTAGATGAAGCCGGACCGATTCAAACTTGCGTCATCAGGACTTTCGCTTCACGTTCAAAAACCGTTCGGGGTGAGCCTGTCGAACCCCGGTTTTCCCCTATAAATGCCCTTCGACAGGCTCAGGGCGAACGGATGGAGCGAAAGTCCTGGTCATAAGAAACCGCCATTGCTCCAGTGGCGGTTTTAATTTGCGCGGCTTTGCAGTGATGCCAGCGCGTCTGCTATCCCGATGCAAAAATTAAAGGCAATTTATGACCTTCCGCGAATTAGGTCTCTGGCCTGACTATTGGCGTAAGTTACGCGCCGCTTTGTTAAACCCGCAAGTCAATAGCGCGGCGCTGGATGCCGCATTGAATCAGGCGCGGAGTCGGCAGCCATTGCCGGTGTTATGGCTGATTGGCAAAGCTCAGGCCGGTAAAACGTCCATTATTCGCGCCCTGACCGGCAGTGAAACGGCTCAGATTGGTAATGGTTTCCAGCCTTGCACCCGTACTGCCCGCTTTACGATTTCCCCAATGAAGCGCCCGTCGCCCGCTTTCTCGATACCCGTGGTTTAGGTGAAGTAGCCTATGATCCAGCGGAGGACATTCACTATTGCGAGTCACAGGCTCATTTGATTCTGGCGGTGATGAAAGCCGCCGATATGAATCAGGACGCCGTTTATGAAGTGTTGCGGGCGGTGCGCCGCCGTCATCCTGAATGGCCGGTCTTGATCGCCCAGACCGGACTGCATGAGCTTTACCCGCCCGGCAGCGATCATCCACTGCCTTACCCTTATGCCGATGAACCACTACCGTCGGCAGCGCCTGCTGATTTGGCTCGCGCCCTGTCTCTGCAACGGCAACGATTGGGCCAACTGCCGGGCAGTGCGCCAGTGCGCTGGGTTCCGATTGATTTCACTCTGCCCGATGATGGTTATGAACTGGCCTATTATGGGTTGGACGCCTTGTGGGCGGCTATTGAAGTGGTGTCAGCGTTAGGTTTACAAACGATGCTGCACGGCGATGCCGCCATTCGCGATGTCTATGAACGGGCCGCCCATCCCCATATTGTCGGTTATGCCTTGACCGCCGCCGGTATTGGCGCGTTGCCACTGGTGGATTTAATTGGGGTGCCTGCGATACAGGCTAAGCTGCTGCACAGTCTGGCCGCGCTTTATCAACAGCGATGGGAAGGCCGAATGGTCTCCGAATTTCTCGGTTTATTGGGGGCAGGGATTGGAATCAGCTATGTGGCGCGAACTATTGGGCGGGAAGTGGTCAAGTTGATTCCGGGATGGGGACAAACCGTTGGCGCGGTCTGGGGCGCGACCACCAGTGGCGCCACAACGTATGCGCTCGGCAAAGCAGGCAGCTATTATTTCTCCGCCCGTCGGCAAGGAAAAGCTCCGATAGATGCCGAAACATTGCGCGAGGTCTATGCTGAAGCCTTGGCACAGGGCGCAGACATTCTGAAAAAACTGACTCTGTAGAACGGGCATCCTGCCTATTTCGGCACGGACGGGGTTGACCGCAATGCTTGAGTGGTATTGTTTATGCGTTCTGCCCGTTGCAACACGGACTGGAAGTCCGTGCTACGCACTAAAGCCAACGCCCTGAAAATACAAAAACTCTATCCCCCCGAGGATTCAAATCGTGCGCACCAACCTGCCCGTAACCCAAGTCGAGCATCAGCTTGACGAAAACGCCGCTCTGGTTTCTGTTACTGATCTCCAGAGCCGGATTCGTTACGCCAATCCGGCTTTTATTGAAATTAGCGGCTTCACCAAGGAAGAACTGCTGGGCGAACCGCATAATATCGTGCGCCATCCTGATATGCCGGCCGCCGCGTTTGCCGATTTATGGAAAACGGTTGAGTCCGGTCAACCGTGGACCGCGCTGGTCAAGAACCGCTGTAAAAACGGTGATTATTATTGGGTTAAAGCCAATGTCACGCCGCTGGTGGATGGCGACAAGGTTACCGGCTATATGTCGGTTCGGGTCAAGCCCAGCCGGGAAGAAGTGGCTCAAGCCACTGCGATTTATGCCGAAATGCGCGAAGGGAAAAGCCATTACGGCATTCGTCAGGGCGATGTGATTCGTTCGGATCTCTGGGGCAAACTGACTAGGTGGACTCAAGTTGGAATCCGCGCCCGCATCTGGATCGCCATGCTGGTTATGGCGCTTACCATGCTTGGGTTTATGACCATCGAAACCTTCTGGTTGAATAGCGGCGCCAACGCAACCGGCTTTAATGGGATGCGATTCATTCTGTTGGGTGGCGCCAGTCTGACCGTATCCGGTCTATTAGGGTTGTGGTTGTACCACTCCATTGCAGCGCCATTGCAAAGTGTGGCGAAAATCGCTCAGCGCATTGCGGGCGCGGATTTAACCGGCCGCTTTGGCACTACCCGTCAGGATGATATTGGCCAAGCCATTCGTGGTCTGAATCAGACCAACGTCAATTTGCGCGGAGTCATTACCGATGTGCGCACCCAGGCCTATGGCATTCATCAGGAGACCGGGGACATTGCCACCGGAATTCACGATTTGTCCGCCCGCACCGAGGCGCAGGCCGCCAGTCTGGAACAAACCGCCGCCAGCATGGAAGAAATGCACGCCACGGTGCGGCAAACCGCCGATGCCGCGCAGCAGGCCAATCAACTGGCCTTGTCCGCCTCGGCTATCGCGCAACGGGGCGGCGACGGTGGTGGATCAGGTCGCGGCCAACATGGTGGACATCAACGCCAGCGCGGCTCGAATCGCCGACATCATCAGCGTGATTGATGAGATCGCTTTTCAAACCAACATTCTCGCTTTGAATGCTGCGGTCGAAGCCGCCCGTGCTGGTGAGCAAGGGAGAGGTTTTGCCGTAGTCGCCGCTGAAGTTCGCAATCTGTCGCAGAAAACAGCAGCGGCGGCCAAGGAAATCAAGGGGCTGATTCTGGACTCGCTGGCCAAGGTCGAATCGGGATCAAAGCTGTCTGAAGACGCCGGTAAAACGATGGGAGAACTTGCGATTTCCATCAAATCGGTGACGGTCATTATGAGTGAAATCAACCACATGACCGCCGAACAGGCCACCGGGATCGGCCAGGTGAATGAAGCGGCCATGCAGATTGACCGGGCCACTCAGGAAAACGCGGCGCTGGCCGAACGGGTGACCGCAGCGGCGATGCAGCTCAACAGTCAAGCGGATGCGCTACTCGACGCGGTGAATGTCTTCAACATCGAGTGAATGACATGAATAAAGCGGGCCTGTTCAGCCAGTTCGACCGGTACGGGTTCTGGCGCTGCTGGCCTGGATGCTGCCGACGGTGGCGTTGCTGCCGCTGGGAATGCTGTGGCTGTGGCAAAACAGCGCAATCTCCTTCTGGCTGATCGCAATGGTGGTGTGCAGCGCCGCCGGTTATGGTCTGCAACAGGGGTTGTTGCGTCGGGATCGCAAGCTGCTCGCCAGCGCCGCGACCACGGCCGATCCGCACTGGCCGCCCAAAGCCGATGCCGCCTGGACTGCGGTTGAGCA
>JAAUTD010000370.1 GCA_012031845.1 Synechococcaceae cyanobacterium SM1_2_3 | reverse complement strand
TGATTTACCGGCGGCGGGCGACTGGAGCGGCGACGGCAAAGCCAAGGTTGGGGTGTTCCGGGCCGGGGACCTGGTATCTCGATTACAACGGCAACGGCGCCTGGGATGGTTGCGGCGTGGATCGCTGCTATGTGGGCAGTTTCGGTCAGGCCGGGGATTGGCCGGTGGCGGGGAAGTGGTAATAAATCCAGGCGTCTGCTGAAAATCCGCAATCTGTGAGGACACCGTTGCGGTGTCCTCTTAACCGAGGATTATTGCCGTGAATCAATATGGTGGCGTCATTTCCAAGAAAATCGCTGTGGTGTTATGCGCTGTTCCTGCGGTGGCGTTCGGCGAATGTCCGATCTTTCCAGCCGACAATATCTGGAATGCTCCAGTGAATCAGTTGCCGGTAGAGGCTCGATCCAGCGCCTACATTCAATCCATCGGTTCAAGCACCGGATTGCACCCGGATTTCGGTTCCGGCGCCTGGGACGGCGGCCCGATTGGTATCCCCTACAACACCGTATCCACTACTCAGCCCAAGGTTCCAATCGCCTTTGATTATGCTGACGAGAGCGATTCAGGCCCTTATCCCATTCCCTCCCAACCGGTGATTGAGCATGGCAGCGATCATCATTATTGATCCTGGATCAGGATCAGTGCCTGCTTTATGAAACCTGGGATACCCGCCAAGGCGTTGATGGAAGCTGGCAGGCCGGTTCCGGGGCTATTTTTGATCTGCGCTCGAATGCCTTGCGCCCGTCCGGCTGGACTTCGGCGGATGCGGCTGGCTTGCCGATCCTGCCGGGGCTGGCGCGTTGTGAGGAATTGGCAGCCGGTTCGATTAAGCACGCTTTACGTTTTACCGCACAGCGCACCCAGCGCAAATATGTCTGGCCAGCGCGGCACTACGCCTCATCCATCACCGATCCCGATACACCACCGATGGGGCAGCGTTTTCGCCTGAAATCTGATTTCAACCTGTCTGGCTATTCGCCACAAACCCAGATCATCCTGACGGCGCTCAAGACCTACGGGATGATCCTGGCTGACAATGGCTCAAACTGGTACATCAGCGGCGCACCGGGCGCATGTTGGGATGATGAGTCGCTTGTGGCTGAATTGCGAACCGTGACCGGAAAGCACTTTGAGGCGGTGGACTCGTCTGGACTGATGGTGGATCCCAACTCAGCTCAAGCTCGCCAAAGCGCCTTGGCAACCGCGATTGGCGTGTTTCGCAACGGGCAATGGGTTCTGGACGCCAACGGCAACGGCGTATGGGATGGCTGCGATGTCGAGTTTTGCTTCAGCGGCTTTGGGCAGACCGGAGATTTACCGGCAGCAGGCAATTGGGATGGTGGAGCCAGGAGCTACATCGGCGATCCTGCGCTCTGACGCCGGTCAGTGGTTCATTGACCGCAACGGCAACCGGCAATGGGATGGCTGTGTCGCTGATGGCTGCTACAGCGGCTTTGGTCAGGCTGGGGATTTACCGGCGGCGGGCGACTGGAATGGCGCTGGCTTCGCCAAGATCGGGGTGTTCCGCAACGGCCAGTGGTATCTGGACGCCAATAACAACGGCCAATGGGAGGGCTGTAGCGTGGATCTGTGTCTGAACTTCGGTCAGGCCGGGGATTTACCAGTGGCGGGCAACTGGAATGGCGGCGTCCTGGCTGGCGTGGGCGTGTTCCGGGCCGGAACCTGGTATCTGGACTACAGCGGGAATGGAAAATGGGATGGTTGCCAGCAGGACGGCGGACAGGACAAGTGCTTCTACAACAGCTTCGGCCAGGCGGGGGATTTACCGGCGGCGGCGACTGGAACGGCGACGGCAAGGCCAAGATTGGCGTGTTCCGGGCCGGGACCTGGTATCTCGATTACAACGGCAACGGCGTCTGGGATGGTTGCGGCGTTGATCGCTGCTATGTGGGCAGCTTCGGTCAAGCTGGCGATTGGCCGGTCGCCGGGAAGTGGTGAGTGGCTCTGTTCTCGCTGTATAAAAGAGGGGAGATATACTAATAAAGTCGCCTATCGGTCTAAAGTTGATCAAATGGCGTCCAGGATTTTCAACCCAATCCATGATTATCGAATCAGAGGTTATGTCATGCACACCCAGTCGAGCATCAATCCGATTTGCAATCAATTCAATGAAAGGGTGGCTAAAAACCAGCTTATCGCGGGTGCATTTTTATTGATCTGCGTGAGTACACCAGTTCTGGCGAACACCCCGATTTCTCCGCCTTGGAGCCGCCACCGTACTTTGAAAGACAAATCCTGCCTTTGCCGACGCCTTTCCGCCCCAGAGCCGCAACGCTTTACAGTCATGGCAATCCCACAGCGGAAGAGCAACTGTTGCTGGAGATGATTAACCGGGCGCGGGCTAATCCTCCGGCAGAAGGCGTAAGACTGGCGAGCACCACTGATCCAGACGTTCTCAGCGCCTACAGTTTTTTTAATGTCAATCTGGCGCAACTGCAAACCCAATTCAATGGTTATCCAGTGCGGCCGCCGATAGCCTTTAACGCCAGCCTGATTAACGCAGCCCGATTGCATTCGCAGGACATGGCCGCCAACAATTTTCAAGGTCATAACGGCAGCAATGGTTCGACCCTGGTTCAGCGCATCGAAAGCGCGGGTTATACCAGCTGGACCAGCGCGGGTGAAAACGTTTATGCCTATTCCAAGAGCGTCTTTTTTGGGCATGCCGGACTCAATGTGGACTGGGGCGTTCCGACCCTGGGTCACCGCAAAGCAATCATGGATTTCGAGGCCAGTGCTCCAGTCTTTCGGGAAATAGGCATCGGTATTGTTTCTGAATCAAATCCTGCGACGGATGTCGGGCCGCTAGTGATCACCCAGGATTTTGGTAAAAGCAGCAGCATTTTTGTGGTAGGCGTGGCGTATCAGGACTTGAACAAGGATGGTTTTTATAGCACTGGCGAAGGCTTGCCCAATGTTTCAATCACGACATCAATCGGGGATTTTTACGCGGTCACTTCTCAATCGGGAGGCTATGCGATTCCGCTGACTCAAACCCAAGGTTCTTTAACCGTTACCGCCAGCGGTGGCGGCTTTTCTCCAACGGTGCAGTCATTAAATCTGAATGGAGCCAATGTCAAGGCCGATTTTGTCCTCGGCGCCAGTTCCACCGGCAGCACTTCCAAAGTTGGCGTGTTCCGCAATGGCCAATGGTATCTGGACGCCAACGGTAATGGCGCTTGGGATGGTTGCGGCACGGAATTCTGTTTCAGCGGCTTTGGGCAGACCGGAGATTTACCGGCAGCAGGCAATTGGGATGGTGGAGCCAAGAGCTACATCGGCGTCCTGCGTTCTGGCACCGGCCAGTGGTTCGTTGACCGCAACGGCAACCGGCAATGGGACGGCTGTGTTGCTGATGGCTGTTACAGCGGCTTTGGCGCACCCGGCGATCTGCCGGTGGCGGGCGACTGGAACGGCAGCGGCTTTGCCAGGATTGGCGTATTCCGCAACGGTCAGTGGTTCCTCGACGCCAATGGCAACGGTGCGTGGGATGGCTGTGGGACTGAGCTTGCCTGAGCTTCGGCCAGGCGGGCGATCTGCCAATGGCGGGTGCACTGGGATGGCGGCAGCAAAGCCGGGGTCGGGGTGTTCCGCGCCGGGACCTGGTATCTGGACTACAACGGTAATGGCGCGTGGGACGGCTGTGGCATTGACCGCTGCTACTTTGGCAGTTTCGGTCAGGACG
>JAAUTD010000369.1 GCA_012031845.1 Synechococcaceae cyanobacterium SM1_2_3 | reverse complement strand
CCGTTTCGCGCAATAAATCCAGCAGCCGTGGGCGATGCCGCCCTGGTTTGAGAATCGCCACGCTGTCGCTGTCCAGCAAAGTCCGCCTCAACACTTCGTCGCCCGCGGTGGCCGGAATGACCGTCAAGCGCTGTTCGCCGGTGATCAGCGGGATCGCGGCAGCAGAGGCGGCGGCGCTGACCGAATTGATGCCGGGAATAACGACACAGGGAAAGCGGTCGCCCAGACGTTGCAACAAATAGCTGAAACTGCCGTAAAACAACGGGTCGCCTTCACACAGCACCGCCACATCCCGCCCGGCGGTCAGTTCTTCGGCGATGGCAATGGCGGCCTCGTCGTAGCCTTCATTGACCGGGCCGCGATCCAGCATGCACGGCATGGCGATGGGAATTTCTCGCTGTCCATTCAGCCATTGCGCGGCAATGTCGCGAGCCTGGGCGCTGCCTTGCGGCGTCGCCGGGTAAGCGACTACCGGGACGCTTCGCAGAATGCGCACGGCCTTGAGAGTGAGCAGTTCCGGGTCGCCGGGACCCACCCCGACCCCATATAGCGTACCAACGGCGTTCATGCGGATTTCTCCAGTTTCATCAGTAATACCGGCAAATAAGGCCGCATCACCCGCTGTCCGGCCAGGCGTTCGCCGCGAGCGATGCTAAGTTCAGTCCAAATGGCTTCGCGATCCCCAGCGAAGCCATGCAGTTCTACCCGGCTGTCTTCAGTGACGGCGCTGGCTACCAGTCGCCCGCCCGGTTGCAGCCGCGCCCAAACTGCGTCCAGCATCTCGCGCAGGCTGCCGCCGCTGCCGCCGATGAAGGCCGCGTGGGGATCGGGCAAGTCCGCCAGCGCGTCCGGCGCATATCCGGGAACGATGCGCAAATTGGCGACGACGCCAAAGCGTTCGCGGTTCACGGCTAAATGTTGCAGCCGTTCCGGGTGACATTCAATCGCATACACGCTGCCCAGCGCATTCCAGCGCGCCCATTCGACGGCAACGCCGCCACAGCCTGCGCCTACGTCCCAGCCCATGTCACCAGCGCGGGGCGCCAGCAGCGATAAAATCATCAATCGCACTTCGCGCTTGCTCAATAAGCCCTTGCCCGGTTCCGCGCCAGTGCTGAACTGATCGTCGGGAATGCCAGGGAATTCCGGCAATGCGCCACCGGGGCCGTGGGTTTCGACAATCACGACATTCAGCAGGGAAAAGGCAGGACGGCCATCCTGGCCGTTGGCTGTTTTACTATTTTCCGCCAATTCAGCAGCGCGAAAATGGCGGAGCTGTTCGCCCGGCGTTCCCAAATCTTCGGCGACCCAGAGATCGGATTCGCCAAAACCCGCTTCCACCAGAATCCCGGCAATCGCGGTCGGCGAACTGTCGCGGTCCGTGAGCAGGGCATAGAGCCGATGGCCGCGCAAGACGGCGCGGAGACTGGCGAGTGGCCGCCCATGCAGACTGACCATTTGCGCCTGCTGCCACGGTTTGCCCAAACGGGCGAACGCCGCCTGCATACTGGAAACTGCTGGATGGAAGATCAGATGCTCCGGCGGCAGATAACGCAACAGAGTTTGGCTGATGCCATAAAACAGCGGGTCGCCCGACGCCAGCAACACGATTCGGCGGCAGGCGTTGGAATGGAGCAAGTCCCATAACCCGCTCATCGGGCTGGGATAGGGGCATTTTTCAGCCGTCAGTTCCGGGAACACCGCCAGATGCTGCGCCGCACCGATGACTAAATCGGCCTGAGTCAGGGCGGTTCGCGCCGCATCGCTGAAGCCGCCAGCGGCGACGCCCATGCCGATCACCTGCACCGGCGGGCCGGGCCAGTCGGCAATGACCGTCATCAGAACCGAATCCCGTTCGCCATCCGCGCCAGCGCATTGAGCGTGGCGGCGGCCAGACTGCTGCCGCCGCGCCGCCCCAACAGAGTGATGCACGGGGTTTCAAACTCGGTCGGGGCCACTTCCCATAGCGCCTGCTTGGATTCGGCGGCGTTGATGAAACCGACCGGCATTCCAATGATCAACGCCGGATGAGCAGCGCCTTCATCCAGCAAATCCAGCAGCCGGAACAGCGCAGTCGGAGCGTTGCCGATCACGACAATGGAACCCGCCAGATGCGTCCGCCATTCGCTCATCGCCGCCATCGTGCGGGTCTCGCGGGCCAGCCGGGCGCGATCAATTACCGACGGCGCGTTCAGAAAGCAATGCACGGGGCTGTGCAAATAACGCTTGCTGATGCCGTGACTGACCATTTCGATGTCGCACAGCACATCCCCACCTTTTTCCAGCGCCGCCAGGCCAGCGGCGACCGCGCCGGGGCTGAAATAGAGATCGTCAACGATGCCGGGATCGCCGGAAGTGTGTATCAGCCGCATGGCGACTTGCTGCTGGTCGGCGTCAAAGCGGGACAGATCGGCAATCTGGCGAATCTGCACGAACGACTGACGTTCGATTTCATCGGGATCGCGAAGATAGTCAAAGCGGGACATGGCGGCTCCAGGTTGCTCCCCGATCCTTATGGGAAAACGGTCGGGGGTAAGGTTATTTTAGTGATGATGCCCGTGTTCATGGTCATCATGATCGTGTTCATGCGCGGTTTGCGGCGCGCCCTGCCAGTCTTCGCGGCCAACGATCAGCGTTCGATACGAACAGAACTGACAATTCATCCGCGCCGCGCCGTTCTCCGCTTCGGTCAATCGCTCCAGAAAAGTCTCAACCACCAGCGGATGCGCATTCAAGTAGGGCGCAACTACGGCTTGAACTTCAGGATAGCGGTTTTGATAGTCGGCTACGGTGGCGTTAACCTGTTCGACCAGTCGGCCAGTGAACAGCAGATAGGGAAATACCAGCACTCGCGGGAAACCCAGCCGGTGAGCGCGTTCCAGCGCCTCAGCCATGAGTGGCGCGGCCACGGCGGTGTAAGCAGTTTCCGCCCAGCCGAAACCCATGCCTTCCCACAGCATCCGGGTGATTTTGCTGATGTTGGAATTCGCATCAGGATCGGAACTGCCGCGCCCAATGACCATGAGCAGCGTATCGCGCCGGTCATAATCCGCGCCAAAGGCGGTTTCGCAACGGGCGATGCGCTCGCAGGCGACCTGGAGCAGATGCGGGTGAACGCCCAAATCCGCGCCAAAAGTAATGGTCAGGCCGGGATGATCGGCCTGAAAGGCGTTGAGAATGACTGGAATATCGTTTTTGACATGACCGGCGGCCATGAGCAGCGCGGGCAAGGCGGTGATGCGGCGAAAGCCCTGTTGCCAGAGCGTTTCCAGCGCGGTGGGCAAATCCGGCTCCACCAGTTCCAGAAAACCGGCCAGGCAACTGCGATCTGGCAATGCCTGTTGCACCTGTGCGGCGAGATGATGGAATTCCGCGACGCCCGCAGCGCGGCGAGTGCCGTGGCCGATGAGCAACACAGCCGGTGGAGAAGTTTCAGTCAGGGTCATGGCGATAATCGCTGGTTTTGAGGTTATTAAATGATTGTACAAGCGAAACGGGCTATTGTTGACCGCGACGGTCAACAAAAAGGGCGCGTTGGAAACGCGACCCTGCTTCAAGCGGTTGCCGGTTCAGATAAGTCAGCGTCAGGGCTGTAGGGCGGGATCATTCCGCCAAGCCGGTTAAGACCGCAGGGCTGTTAAGTTCTTCCGAGTCGAACCACCCCGGCGCTTTGCGCCACCCTCCTTAACCAAGAGGGGAATTCAGGATGGTCGCCGCAG
>JAAUTD010000368.1 GCA_012031845.1 Synechococcaceae cyanobacterium SM1_2_3 | reverse complement strand
GGGAGTGTGGCGCAACGCGCGGGGTGGTTTCAATCGGCGCTTCCGAATTCAACAGCCCTACCTACTGGACTGACGCTTCGACACGCTCAGCGGTCGAAGGGCATTCATCAGTAAAAACGGGGTTCGACAGGCTCACCCTGAACGGTTTTTGAACCTGAAGCGAAAGTCCTGGGGATATTGAGCAGCGTCAGCAGAAAGTCGGCGCCGCCGCAGATTCCGTTACCGCAGCCAGCCCGCCATTGCCGTTGCGGGCACTGGCGGACTGAACAGATAACCCTGATAGGCATCGCAGCCCTCTTCACGCAGAAAATCCAGTTGGCTGTGCTTTTCTACGCCTTCGGCCAGGGTTTTCAGCCCCAGGCTGCGCCCTAAGGAAATGATCGCGGCGCAAATCGCCGCATCTTCAGCATTCACATCGCATTCAATGACAAAGGAGCGGTCAATCTTGATGGTGTCTATCGGGAAGCGTTTGAGATAGCTCAATGAAGAATAGCCGGTGCCAAAATCATCCACCGCAATTTCCAGTCCCAGTTTATGCAGATCCTGCAAAGTTTCGATGCATTGCTGCGTATCGCGGGCCAATACGGTTTCGGTAATTTCGAGGGCAATGCAGGTGGGTTCTACATGTTCCTCGGAGAGAACACGGGCCACCGTATCGGCGAATCCGGCTTGCAGGAATTGCCGCCCTGATACGTTAATGGCGATTCGCAGTGCGGGCAAACCTTGATTCCGCCAGATTTGGCTTTGCCGACACGCTGACCGAATCACCCATTCGCCAATTGAATTAATCAGATCGCTTTCTTCCAGAATCGGGATAAACACATTGGGCTGAACCAGACCTTTATGCGGATGCCGCCAGCGCAATAGCGTTTCTGCACCAATCAGCGCTCCGGTGGCTATATCCAGTTGCGGCTGATAATACAATTCAAATTCTTCATGCTGGATGGCATCGCGCAATTCATTTTCGTAATCAAAACGCTCGGACAACTGGTGCGCCAGTTCTGGAGTAAAGAACTGGTAATTGTTGCGTCCGGCGCTTTTAGCCTGATACAGCGCCAAATCAGCATGATGAATCAGAGCATCGGCATTGTCGCCGCCATCCGGGTATGCCGCGACCCCAATGCTGGTCGGGGCATGAACCGCCTTGCCATCCAGATCGTAGGGCTGCGCCAGCGCATCAATGTACTGCTGAGCTTTGTGCGCCAAATCCTGCGGGTTGCCGATGCCGAACAGAGCGATGACGAATTCATCGCCGCCCCAGCGCGCCAGCAGGTCATCGCCACGGGTGGATTGACGCAGCCGCGCCGCCACCTCGCGCAATAACTGATCGCCAGCGGCGTGACCCAGGGTGTCGTTAATGGTTTTGAAGCGGTCAAGGTCAAGAAACAGCACCGCCGCCTGCCGGGGTGTTTCCGCCATAAGGTAATAGGTCAGACCTTGGCGAAAGTGATTGCGATTGGACAGGCTGGTCAACTGGTCATAATGGGCCAGATGATGCAGCCGCCGTTGAATGTCGCGCTGGCGGGTCACATCGCGGATATGCAGGATGTATTCAAGCTGACGCCCGCTACGCACCCGGCTGATGCTCAATTCCGCCGGAAAAACTTCGTGGTCAACCCGTTGCAAGGGGGTCTGCGTCCGCTTGTTAATCACAAAGCGGCCTTCACCGACAAATCCGGTTTGCAGCGCCTGCGCGAATTCTTCACGCTGCTCATCCACGATCAGCAGCCGCCCCAGATTCGCGCCCACCGCGCCGCGCCGGGAACAGCCAAAGGTGCGGGCCGCCGCCGGATTAAATTCCAGAATGTTGCCGAGGCGATCAATGGTGACAATGCAATCCAGCACCGCATCGAGAATGGCGCTTTTGCGGGTTTCACTGACGGTCAAAGCGCGCAGCACATCTTCGCGCTTGCTGATTTCTTCGTTGACCCGTTGCAGAACATGGTTGTATTGCAGGGCGATCTGTCCGACTTCGGTATGCGGTTCGACGCTGACCGGATGAGAAAAATCACCGCGCCGCCGATGGTCGTCCATCTCAATGAGCAGATCGATAATCTCGGTGCTGGCGGCGTGTTCCGCCACGTTCAGCCCCATCTGTTCCGCTTGCGCATCCACCCGCAGCCGGTAGAAGCGGTTGATCAGCCACAGCAGCGCAAAGCTGATGGTGAAGGCGTAAATCCCAATCGCGACAATGCCAAGCGCCTGCACCAGCAGTTGTTGGCCGCGCTGGCCAGTGAGGTTAAATGCGCTTTCTGGCGCAAACAGCGCGACCGCCAGCGTGCCCCAGACCCCGGCGAACAGATGCGCCGGGATCGCGCCCACCGCGTCGTCAATTCGCCAGCGATCCAGCCACCAGCTTCCCGCGACCACAATCAGACCGGCGATGCCGCCGATAAGGACCGCCAGGGCTGGCAACTGAATATGACAGGAGGCGGTAATAGCGACCAGCCCACCGATGATGCCATTGAGCAAATCCGGCGCGGCCAGATAGCCGAGGCGGGCGTAACTGTACAGCATGGCGGCGACCCCGCCGCAGGCTCCGGCCAGAAAGGTGTTGAGCAAAATCAGCGGCACTTTTTCATTCAGCGCCAGTGTGCTGCCGCCGTTAAAGCCGAACCAGCCGAACCACAGCAGGAACACCCCCAGCGCCGACAGCGGCAGGTTGCTGCCCTGCATCGGGAAACTGCGCGAGTGATTGAAAACGGCCGGTGCGCGGGCCGAGACGCAACACCGCCGCCAGCGAAACCCAGCCACCCACCGAATGCACCACCGTAAGACCCGGCAAAATCTATAAAGCCCAGTTGCGCCAGCCAGCCTTGCGGCTGACCCTGCACTGCGCCGCCCCAGGCCCAGTGACCGGCAATCGGATAGACCAGCGCCGACATCATCAGCACAGTCAAACAGTAGGCAAAGAAACGCATCCGTTCCGCCACGGCGCCGGAGACGATGGTGGCGGCGGTGCTACAGAACATGAGCTGGAAGATGAAAAAGCTCATCAGCCAGAAGGAATGGCTGCTATCGAACAAAAAGCCGTTACGGCCAAACCAGCCGTTTTGACTTTCGCCGAACATCAGGGCGTAGCCGAACAGCCAGAACACGATGCCCGACAGGCACAGATCAATCACATTCTTGATGGCGACATTGATGCTGTTTTTGGCGCGCACCAAACCGGTTTCCAGACAAAGGAAACCGGCTTGCATGATGAACACCAGAAAGGCGCACAGCAGTATCCAGGCGATATTCAGCGGATCCGACATCAGCAACACTCGGCAATTGAGGCGGGCGGTATGTTACCGGAATTATCAGCGCCGAACTGAAGCTTGAGGCCGCATCTGATCAACGGTGACAATCTGCTGATTCAGTTGGCAATCTTGATTTATATACCGGATGACGCGGTTTTTTGCGTTCCAGTTAACACCTGTTTTGCTTCACGCTCGAACCTGACCGCTTGCGGACAACGCGGAGCATCGCCGGCCGCACAATTCGGCCACCCTTTCACGATTTTTGACAGACTACGTTGATACTTGGCTGTTTCTTTTCTCAAACGATCATCTTTGCTGCGTACAAGACGAGGGGATTTTTGAACAGCAAGCAGAGAACAAGAGCGCCGATGGCATTCGATGGGAGCGTTTTGATCAGCCACATCGGGGTGTAACGCACAGAGAACCCAAGCTTCCATGTCCTGTGCGGGAACACAGAGGACAACATTCAGAGGCAGGCTTGCGCCGAGCGATGCG
>JAAUTD010000367.1 GCA_012031845.1 Synechococcaceae cyanobacterium SM1_2_3 | reverse complement strand
GCACCTTTGCCGCCGCCCCTTGCGCCTTGATGAAATCCACAAGTCCACCCGGGTTGGCGAATTTGTCATTGTGAAACTGCACCGTCGCCCGCGCGGACCGGCATCCAGACGGGAAATCCCTGCCCGCTTGCACATCGCCTTGATCCGCACGATCAGCATCAGCGTGTTCACCTCTTTCGGCAGCGGCCCGAACCGGCGAGTCAGCAGACGCCGCAACAGCAGCGTTTCACCCTGCCGCAAACCCTGCTGCAAGCCTTCCTTCCGGCTATAGCTCAACATACCCATAATCACCTCCCGCTGGTCGCTATCCGCCAGATATTCTCGGCGGTATTGCTCCCACTCGGCTTCGCTCAACTGTGCGTAACCATCATAAAATCGGCGTATTTCAGCCGCTTGTCCCAGCTGGACTCCAGCCTGGTCAGTCCGTCCTGAGCGCGGGCATACACTTCCAGCCGTTGTGCGGGCGCATAGGCCATGTTCACCAGATTCAAGTGGGCCACTGCGTTGGGACTATTCAGATAGTGCGCCGCTGGTAACCGGTGCAGATCGCAGGCCAGGTAGCGAAAGTGCAGGTAGGTTTGCTGGTCGCCGCCCAACCGCAGTTCATCAGGATGCGCCCCTGACCACAGAAAGATCACTACTGGAACCACGCGCTCGGTGTCCAGCAATTCCGCCAGGTCCAGACAATAATGCGCCAACCGATGAATGGAAAATCGCTTTTGGCTGGGTTTCCTTTTCCACTACAAACAACAGCGCTGCCCGTTTTCCATCCGGCTATTCCACCAACAGAGGGGTGTCCAGTTCCCGGAAGCGCTCGACCAACCGCTCCTGGATCTGTTCATGGCGCACCGGCGTAATCCGGGCTGCTTCTCATTCGAGATGACTGGCTTCTGCCGCCGCAAAGAATTCCAGTGCTTGGCGTGGATAATCCAGAATCAGATTCTTGAAGTTCTGGTTGTGACTCATCCCGTTTCCAGTGGCGTGGCTCACTGAACTACTTCAGAAGACTGCATTACTTCGGCATCCTGTATCTCGCCGTTATTGATAAGGACACTGTTATTTACTGGCTAACGGTAAAGTAAGGGTTCGTGTCGGTTGTTTTAAACGCCCAATCGCTATTATTGCTGATCAGCTTTTCAATATCTTGTTTATCCATACGATTCTTGAACAGAATACCAAGAATATAGTTGGGTTTCACTGTTCCTTGCGTAACCGCTTTCTCGGCCTCCTCAACCTGCCTCTTGGTCTCCACCCATATTGGATCAGTATCAGTGCAAAGAGCAAATTCGCAGCCAGGGATATAAACATCTACTAAACTCCTGGTCGCCACACCGGCAATGTTCATCCCGTAAGCTATTTTTCCAGTTCGCGTGCAGAAAATTGATATACATAATTACCTACAGCTTCATAGTGTGGTTGAGTTGCATCGGTGCGACAAGGCCAGTCAATCCAAGGATCTTGAGGCTCAATCACGACTACGCCATATTTGGCAACGCGCAGCATCTCATAAATTGCAGCATAAGGGCGGTTCATATGGTGTAACGATTCCTTGCACAAAATGAAGTCAAATGATTCATTCGCAAATCCTAAAGCCTCCGCATTTTCCACCTTGAAGTCCTTGATGTATCCTCGACGCTGTGTTTGAGCAAGAACAGTATCGTCCAAATCAGTGGCTAATACCGAGCCGAATCCAGCACGTAATAACGTCCATGCATCAGTTCCAGCACCATCGCCAATCGTCAGCCAAGAATACATTTTCATTGCGCTAAAAAATTGCAGAATAGGCGAAAAAAAACGAGTAAGCCGCCAAAAACTAACCCTGTCCGTATTCCACCAAGCGTCATATAAAGAGCGATTTCGAGTCTCTTCCAAAAATCCACTCCAGTGTTTTTCGTGCAACTCAACCATAGCCGAGGGAGAACCACTTGATCTAACAATAAAGTTTGGCGGTTCCTCCACGGGTATTGAAATAAAGCTGTTATCGCTCATATTGTTTCTCTCAATGATTTCAGCACCAGGACAGGACACTTTTTTCATTATGGTTTGCAAGTGCGCACCATGCCATTCCTGTTTCTGAATCAGAAAGGTTCCCTTAAACCCATAGCCTGTTGCCCAGCGGTTGATCTGATCGAAATAGGCTGGAAAGGTCATTTCAGTAATGATATTGACATGCGTTGGATCTTGAAAAGCCGCTGCATGTGGATAAGCCGGGGTGTGTGACAAAAAAATCCCACCCATTTTAAGTACTCGGTAAACCTCATTCATCAGTTCTACAAAAGCATTGCGGCGCATCGGCACATAAAGCAGCCGCGGAATATGCTCCAGAAAATCATAGGCAGTGACATAATCAAAAGAATTATCGGCAAAGGGAATGGGTTCTACGGCTAAATCGGCGCGGCGGATATTGGCCTCCAGATCTTCACGGACATCAATGCCAAATACTTCATCTGCATTAAAAGGATTTTTTGATTTTGGCCCACAGCCTAAATCCAGACTTCTGGTTTTTATTATCGCTGTGACAGCGGTTTCTGTGCGGTTCACTTCGCTCCACATCTCACTATAAGCAGACTCAAGATTGCGGCAGAAGCCTTGGGTATTAAATAAAGGATACGTTTCTTTATTCGCCGCCAACTTTAGCTTCGTGTCGACCAAAAGCGAAGGAGTTGTGACCAGCTTCAAGGCCAGCGCCTCATAGTCTTCCAGCGAATGTGTGATCAATTCCGGCAAGCCAATCGCGAGTAGCAAACTGCCCGCTACCCGCGATGGAAAAGAATCGCCCATATAGGTAACGACGGGCAATCCTGCCATTAAAGCGTCAGCACTGGTCGTATGCGCATTATAGGGATGGGTGTCGAGAAACAAATCAGCCAGTCGATAGCGGGCCAAGTGATCCTCAATTCGCGGCACCCGGCCCGCAAACACCAACCGCGACGAATCAACTCCTTGTGACTCCGCTTCATGGCGGAGATTGCGTTGTGAACTGTCGCTGCGCGACATCAGCCACAACACGCTTCCTGGCGCTTGGCGCAGCAGGCGCATCCATACATCAAATATCGGCGGCGAGATTTTATAGTCGTGGCTAAACGAGCAAAACACGACACCAGTTTCCGGCAAGCCGCATTCAGCCCGACTCGGCGTCTGCTCCGCAATGTTCACACTGGCGTCGGTTGGCAAATAAGCGTCCGGCAAGTAGATCACTTTCTCGGTATAGAATTGCTGATGATCTTCAGGAATCACCTGGCGGTCAGCAATAATATAATCGATGTAATCTGTTCCCATCGTACCTGGATAGCCCAAAAAATTAACCTGCACCGGCGCCGGACGATAGGCAAAAATATCGGTGCGGGAGTCAGCGGTATATCCGGCCAAATCCACCGCAATATCAATTTCCATTTCCCGCATCATTTCTGCAATCCGGTGTGAACTCATGAGCCTGGCATCAATAAAACGATCAAACGCTTTTAGCATCCGGGCGCGTAAACGACTCTGATCATCAATCCCTAGTGAAATGGCAATGGTTTCGAACCGGGACTTGTCGTGATGCTCAAAAATCCCGGCCATCAAATGACCAACAGGGTGCTCGCGCAAATCCGGCGACACATAAGCCAGGCGTATTTTATCGTGGCGATAACGCTCGCCTTGCCATAAGGATATAGATTTTTTTGGGCAGTAGCTTTTAGCAAAAATTTGGGCGGCCAGCAGATGATCGCGGGCCGAATCAGAAAGCGCCATGAACGCCAGCGTCTT
>JAAUTD010000366.1 GCA_012031845.1 Synechococcaceae cyanobacterium SM1_2_3 | reverse complement strand
GCGCTGCTGGCTATCGTCAATCAGCAGTCCGATTCGGCCATTCAGCCATAAAGCCAGGATTTTCGCTTCGGATTCAAAAACCGTTCGGGGTGAGAGCCTGTCGAACCCCGTTTTTTAGCGATGAATGCCCTTCGACCGCTAAGCTTGCCGAAGCGTCAGGGCGAACGGATGGAGCGAAAGTCCTGAAATCGCTTTTATACCGTCTCTTGACGACTCAATACCGGGAGAACCGCCATGTCTGCTACGTCTCTCTATCCCCCAATCGCCCGGTCGCTGCAAACTGACCCGACGGTTGGACCTCTTCCTCCAGTTGAAATCACCTACCCTGACAGCGACGGGCAACCGATGGCCGAAAACACCAGGCAATTCCGCTATATCGTGACTATTCAGGGTGGTATTGCCGCAATGTTCGCCCATGATGACGAGGTGTTCGTAGCGGGCGATTTATTCTGGTATCCCGTGGAAGGCAGCAACACAATTCGCGCCGCGCCCGATACGATGGTGGTGTTCGGGCGTCCGCCGGGTGACCGGGATTCCTATCTGCAATGGCGGGAGGAGGGAATAGCCCCGCAGGTGGTCATTGAAGTGCTGTCGCCCGGCAACACCGTGGCCGAAATGACCCACAAGTTTGGTTTTTACGAGCGTTACGGGGTCGAGGAATACTACATCTATGATCCGGATCAAGGCGCACTGGATGGCTGGGTGCGTCAGGATGACCGCCTGGAAGACGTGCCAGAAATGGAGGGCTGGATCAGTCCGCGTCTTGGCATTCGCTTCAGCCTGGAAGGGACTGAACTGGCGCTGTACCGGCCAGACGGTCGGCGGTTCGAGACCTTTCTGGATCTGGAACAGCGGGCCGAAGTCGAACGTCAGCGGGCCGAAGCCGAATATGAGCGAGCTGAAAAGGAAAGGCAGAAGGCTGAACAGTTGGCTGCTCAATTACGGACGCTGGGCATGGAACCCAATTTTTAATCCATTGGCGGCTTATCGAGATGGGATAACGCTTGATGAATGCGCCAGATGGCAAAGCGCCGGATTTTCTCGGCGAGTTTGAATGCCGACTCGACGCCAAGGCGCGAATCGCACTGCCTGCTGCGCTGAGAAAACAGTTGCCGGTTGAAGCCGAAGGCCGCTTTGTTGTTAATCGGGGTTTTGAACAGCATTTAGTGTTGTACCCGCTGAACGAGTGGCGGCGGGTGACGGCGGAAATCAATTGCCTGAATCTTTTTGTCAAAAGAAATCGTGATTTTGTCCGCTATTTCCATCGGGGCGCGACCGAGATGGAATTGGATAGCAGCAGTCGGCTGTTGTTGCCCCGGCGCTTGCTCGATTACGCCGCTATCCGCGACACCGTGATTCTATTGGCCTACGCTCATCGGATTGAATGCTGGGATCTGGCGCTGTATGACCAGTTGCTCAATGATGAACCGGCTGATTTTGCCCAATTGGCTGAGGATATCATGGGTCGGACCGGATACCCGCACCGGAGTGAGGAGTATCTTCCAGATTTTCATTTGCCGCCAATGCCGCCTAATTCACGGCATTAGTCTATTTGCCTTCAAAGCTGAATTCATCATTCATTTTTTGCTTCCTCTCCACAGGAGACTGCTGTGTCATCCAATTCCGCGCATCAGAATCTTTATGAACTGGCCGCCCAGGTTGGCGTTGCCCTGCGCACTCGCAGCCTCATTCTCGCTACGGCCGAATCCTGCACCGGCGGCTGGATTGGCAAGGTCATTACCGATGTGCCTGGTAGTTCCGGCTGGTTCGACCGGGGTTTCGTCACCTACAGCAATGTCGCAAAAACCGAGTTGCTGGGAGTCAGCGCCGCGATGCTGAACCGGCTCGGCGCCGTTAGCGGCGAAGTGGTTACTGCAATGGCGAACGGCGCACTGGAGCGTAGCCGCGCCCATGTCGCCGTTGCCGTCAGCGGCATTGCCGGCCCCGATGGCGGCAGTGCGGACAAGCCGGTGGGCACGGTTTATATGGCGTGGGCCTTGCGGGACGGGCTGGTTCAGACCGAATGCCGTCATTTCAATGGCGACCGCGATCAGGTGCGCCTGGAAACCGTGGCGACAGCCCTGCAAGGGGTGCTGGATGTCCTTACCCTGCGCCAGTAACCCGGTGCGGCGGCTGTTTCTGGCGCTGTGGCCGGAAGATGAGGAACGACGGCAAATCGCCGGGCTGGCTGCCAGCGTTGCCGGTCAGCGGCGGGTGCGCGACGCTGATTTGCACTTGACCCTGGTCTTCTTGGGCGCGACCGATGCCGACCGCTTGGCCGCTTATCAAGCGGCGCTGACTGATTTGCCAGTACCGACGCTACATCTGTGTCTGGATCACTACGGCTACTGGCCGCAGTCGCGCATTCTCTGGCTGGGTTGCAGCCAGCTCGCGCCGGAACTGCATGAGTTGGTCGCTGATTTACACCAACGCTTGCGCGGTTGCGGCTTTATCCCGGAGCGGCGAGCGTTTCAAGCGCATATCACCTTGGCCCGCAACTTTCTTCCCGGCCCGGTTCCGCTACAGCCGCCGCTTGCCTTGCTCCGTTGGCGAATCAATCAAGTAGCGCTGGTGGAATCAGTGCGGCAGAGGGCGGGTTCGGCTTATCAGGTTGTGCAACGCTGGCCGATGATCAGCTTCAAACCGTCTGGTTAGGGTGTATCCCAATTGGTTTCTGAAGCGGCATTAGTGCTGGCGGTTCCGAATTTTGTCAGGCTACAAACTGACTCATCTTTCATCTCAGCCTCAGGCTGTGCAACAAATACAATAATTCATTCAAAATAGCCCAAGCCGCTATCAGGATTGTCCTATTCCCGACAATCCATCATTTTGTTGATCTCAACGGACTTCATCAGCTTGCAATAAATTTTGGCGATCATAATACATTGTTTTATAAGCTGGATTAAATCAGGATCAGCGATTGATCTGATCTTAAAATTCCTCCGCTTTTTCTCAAAAATTATCCAACAGCATTGAGTCGTTGGCTGGAGAAAAATTGTGAAATTAAAAATTCGCCAGATGTTACCCATTTGTATTGGATTGGCGATATTTTCAATTTCATTCTCGGCTTCGCTTTTTTTCTATTCGCGCTATTCATCCGAGATTGATCGCCGGATCAATGATCGATTGATCTTTGGCGTAAGAAGCATTGAAAATGGGATTGATTTTTCGAGAATTGATGAGCTGTTTCTGCCAGGAGCGGAAAACTCTGAATACTATGCCAAATCGCATAAACACTTAAGCGCCATGCGAAAGGTATTTGGACTGAAGTATTTATATGTCAACATCCTCAAGAATGGCAAATACATCTTTGTTATGGACACTGCGAATATAAAAACAGAAAGCGACTACGATCCTAATGACATTACCTTTCTGACCGAATACAAGGACTTCCCACAGGCAATGGCGCTGGCGTTCAACACCGGCCAACTGCAACTGACTCATGAACCTTATACCGATGTCTGGGGCACTTATCTCAGCGCCTATTATCCAGCCAAGGATCAAGGCGGCCGCCTTCTGGCGGTTATTGGCGCCGACTACGAAATTGCGAGCGTCATTAATGATCGCAAAGAGGCGCGAAAGGCATTGGTGGTCATTTTTTTGTTGATCATCGGAGTGACTGCTGCCGTACTGTCGGCGATGAACCGCCTGCTGTTCATTCCGCTGGCCGAGCGGACGGCGGCGCTGGAGCGAGCCAACGCCGATCTGCGGCAGGCGATGAGCCAACTGGTGCAATCGGAAAAGCTGGCGGCGCTGGGC
>JAAUTD010000365.1 GCA_012031845.1 Synechococcaceae cyanobacterium SM1_2_3 | reverse complement strand
TCGGCATCGACGATCCGACCTATGCCGAGGGCAAGCTGATCGGCCAGCTGGAATACGAGCAACTGCTCGCCGAAGGCGATCCCGAGGCGCCCTGGAGCCTGCCGGAGGATGAGTGGCAGGCCATCGCCCTTAACTACACCTCCGGCACCACCGGCAATCCCAAGGGCGTGGTCTACCACCATCGCGGCGCCTATCTGCTCGCCACCGGCAATGTCGTGACCTGCGGCATGGGCAAGCATCCGGTCTATCTGTGGACGCTGCCGATGTTTCACTGCAACGGCTGGTGTTTCCCGTGGACGATAGCCGCGACGGTCGGAACCAATGTTTGCCTGCGGCAGGTTCGCGCTGAACTGGTGTTTGATTTGATCAGACAGGAGAAAGTCAGCCACTTCTGCGGCGCGCCCATCGTGCTGAACTTGCTCAGGAACGCACCGGACCCACTCAAGGCCGGGATCAATCATCCGGTCAAGGTGATGACGGCGGGCGCGGCGCCGCCGGCTGCGGTGATCGAAGGGATGGAGCGGATGAATTTTGATGTCACCCACACCTACGGCCTGACCGAGACCTATGGGCCGTCGGTGGTGTGCGCCTGGCATGACCACTGGAACGAACTGACGCTGGAACAGCGAGCAGCGCTCAAATCCCGTCAGGGGGTGCGCTATCCGATGCTGGAAGGCTTGATGGTGGCCGATCCCCAAACGCTGGAGCCCGTTCCGCAGGATGGCAAAACCATCGGCGAGATTTTCATGCGCGGCAACAACGTGATGAAGGGCTACCTGAAAAATCCCGCCGCCAGCGCAGAAGCATTCATCGGCGGCTGGTTTCACAGCGGCGATCTGGCGGTCTGGCACGAAGACGGCTACATCGACATCAAGGATCGCTCCAAGGACATCATCATTTCCGGCGGCGAGAACATCTCCACCATTGAAGTCGAAGATGTGCTGTATCGGCATCCGGCGGTGATGGAAGTGGCGGTGGTGGCGCGGCCCGATGAGAAATGGGGCGAAACCCCCTGCGCGTTCGTGACCCTCAAGCCCAGCATGGAGTACGTCACCGAAGAGGAAATTATTGAGTTCTGCCGGAATCAGTTGGCCCGATTCAAAGTGCCGAGAACCGTGGTGTTCGGGCCGCTGCCTAAGACCTCTACCGGCAAGATGCAGAAATATATCCTGCGGGATCGGGCTAAACAATTGTGAGGCCGGTTGGAAATGGCCTTTTAGTTGCAAATTACAACTAATTGGCCGATCATTGTGACGTAAAGCGATTCAACGCTCGGTGGCCTGACCGAATAGCGCCAAGGAAATTGTCATGCGTCTGGAATTTCTGATTATTGATCCGCAAAACGACTTCAGTGACACGCCTGGCGCCGCGTTGCCAGTGCCGGGCGCGGGCGCGGACGCCATCCGGTTGGCTGGATTACTCGACCGGATCGGTGACCAGGTTGCCGCTGTTCACGTCACGTTGGACACTCATCAGCTGGTGGACATTTCTCACCCGATTTTCTGGCGCGACCGCAACGGCCAATCGCCGCCGCCGTTTACACAAATCACCGTGACCGATGTAGAACGGGAAGTCTGGCGTCCTTTCCAACCGGAACATGCAGCGCGGGCGCTGGCTTATGTGCGCGCTCTGCATGATAACGGTCGTTATACCCTGACCATCTGGCCGCCGCATTGTCTGGTTGGTACCTGGGGCCACGGAGTGATTCCGGCAGTGACGGAAGCGTTGCAACGCTGGGAACAAACCCGTTTCGCCCGGGTGAATTATGTGTTCAAGGGCCAGAATCCCTGGACTGAGCATTATTCGGCAATTCGGGCCGATGTGCCGGACCCGACCGATCCCGGCACTCAGATTAATCATGCGCTGATTAGCGCCTTGCAAAACGCCGATGTGATCGCGGTATCGGGACAGGCGTTATCGCACTGCGTAGCCAACACGGTGCGCGATATGGCTGATTGCCTCGGCCCGGATCACGTCAGCAAACTGGCCCTGATTGAAGACGCCAGTTCGCCAGTGCCGGGCTTTGAGGCGCTGGCTGCCCAATTTCTGAGCGATCTGCGCCAGCGCGGGATGAGGACGGCCAAAGCCGCGGAATTTTATTCATGAACTTCATGCTGGATTCGTATTACACCATTGGCCGGATGCACCGCTTTTGCCAGGATTATGTGGTTCAAGGGCTGGAGCCGTTCCCGCATCTGATTCTGGCCGACGGCTGTTCACGCGTCGCCGAACAGCGATCTGGGCGCGCGGTTGCTAGTCTTGAATGCTCGCCAGATGTTGCCGCGCTTCGTCAGCGCCGCCGACGCCAGCGAACGCCTGGCCCACCATTGGCGTTTGGGGCGGCGGATTGTGCGCCGCGCCGCCCGGCAGGCGCGGATGCTGGGATTGAGTGACGGCATTCTCGACGCTACCCTGCTGATCGCCTGGTGCGATGGCGCTACCGTTCATATTCATCTTTATGGCGATGGCTGCATCGCCGTCCGCCGCGCTGATGGCGGGATCGCCACCCTTCAGGTCGAATATGCCGAGAATGCGCCGTATTACCTATCCTATTTGCTGCATTTCCAGCGCTGGCGGTTTTATCAGGAAGCGATTGGCGATCCGGCGTTGGCGCAAAGCGTCAGTTACCAGAATGAGGCGGGCGAAACCACCCGGCGCGAACCCTTCGATGCGCCTTCGGTGTTCAGTTTTGATTTAGCCGCTTTTCCAGTGGTTGCGGTCGCCACCGATGGTCTGGATTCCTTCGTCGATGCCGAAACCAGCCAAAAGTTGAATTTACTGACGGTTGCGCAGGAAATGCTGGATTTTCACAATCTGGATGGCGCGTTTGTCCAGCGCCGTCTGCGGGAAACGCTGATCGAATATGCCCAGCGCCGGGTTTATTGTTGTGATGACATCGGGTTTGGGGCTTTTGTCGCCAGTGATAATGAAGCAGCAGCCCGTCCGTTGCCCATATCCTCCCTGTTGACGCCGGTGCGGGGGGGGTGACTGATGATCATCAATAACGCCATGATGGAGCCGAACGAAGCGGAATTTCTCCAGCGTTATAATTCCGCGCACTACGAAAAACCATCGTTTACCGTTGATTTAGTGATCTTTACCGTGCGCGACGAACAGTTGCATGTGCTGCTGGTCAAGCGCGCCGAACACCCGTTCAAGGGCTGCTGGGCGCTGCCGGGCGGATTTCTGGACCCGCGTCGCGACGATTCGGTGGACGCCTGCGCCGTGCGTAAACTGGTGGAAGAAACCGGTGTCAGTGCGCCGTATCTGGAACAACTGAAAACCTATGGCTCCCGCAATCGGGATCCTCGCGGCTGGATTGCCACCACTGTTTACTTTGCGCTGATGGTCTCGGATTCGGTGCGGTTGGGCGGCAATCAGGCGGCGGCCTGTTGGGCGCCGGTGCAAGGCGACGGGGTGGATTTCAATCTGGCTTTTGACCACGCCCCGATTCTGGCCGATGCGGTGGAGCGATTGCGCTCCAAGCTGGAATACACCCATATTGCGGTGCATTTGCTGCCGGAAGAATTCACTCTGCCGGAATTGCAGCGCACCTACGAAATCATTCTGCAACAACCGCTCGACAAGAGTTCGTTCCGCCGCCGGGTGGTCCACGCCGACATGCTGGAGGAACTAACCGGCAAACAGCGCGACGGCTCCGGTCGGCCGGCCCAGCTTTATCGTTTCCGCGACTATGACCGACTCACATTTTCCCGCGCAGCATCAGCCGTCACGCCCGCTGAACCCGATCCTTCGGAAAAACCGCGCATGGATC
>JAAUTD010000043.1 GCA_012031845.1 Synechococcaceae cyanobacterium SM1_2_3 | reverse complement strand
ACCGCGCCCAGATTATTACGAAGCTGCTCTTCATTGCGCGCACCGATAATCAGCGTCGCAACGGAAGGGCGTTGCAGCAGCCAGTTCAGCGCAATCTGCGGAACCGTCTTGCCGGTTTCAGCCGCGACTGCATCCAGCGCGTCCACCACCTTGAACAGATGCTCTTCCGGCACTTGCGGGCCGATGTCAACGACGAGTTGACTTTGCAGGCGGCTGGACGGCGGCAGCGGCTGGCCGCGCCGGATACGCCCGGTCAATCGTCCCCAGCCCAGCGGACTCCAGACCACGCAGCCGACCTTCTGGTCGAGCGCGAGCGGCATCAGTTCCCATTCATACTCGCGGCCCACCAGCGAGTAGTACGCCTGATGCGCCACATAGCGCGCCCAGCCGTACCGCTCCGCGACCGCCAGCGATTTCATCAGATGCCAGCCGGAGAAATTGGAACAGCCGATATAGCGAATCTTGCCAGCGGCGATCAAATCGTCGAGCGTGCGCAGGGTCTCTTCGACCGGCGTGGCGGCGTCAAAACCATGCAGTTGAAAAAGATCGATATAGTCGGTTCCCAGACGCTGCAAAGCGCCGTCTATGGCGCGAATCAGATGGTGTCGCGATGAGCCGACCGCATTGATGTCGGAACCGCTGCGAAAAGTGGCCTTGGTGGAGATAAGAACCTGATCGCGGCGGCCCTTGATGGCCGCGCCGAGAATTTCCTCGGCAGCGCCCTCGGAGTAAATGTCGGCGGAATCGAACATGTTCAGTCCTGCCTCAAGGCAGATATCAACCAGGCGTTTGGCCTCGGCGACATCGGTATTGCCCCACGCCTTGAACAACTCGCCGCGCCCGCCAAACGTGCCCGTGCCCAGGGTCAAAACCGGCACTTTGAGGCCGGAAGCGCCTAACAATCGGTAGTCCATCGCTGCTTTCCTCTGTAAGGTTGAATAACAAGGTTTTGATCTGGACGGTTTACCACTCGCCCCAATCCTCTTCATCGTCGCCGCTGCTTTCAGGATGGAGCAGCAATACTCGATCCGGCGCGAATTCCGCCAACTTCAGCGCAATCTCGCGGGCCAGCAACGCAAAATCAAATTCGTTGCGGTCGCCACGCACGACAGCCAGCCGCCCGGTCGCCAGCGACTTGCGTTGCGGGTCAGTCACCCGAACCGAGCGAATCCGGTTGCCATCCTGAAAGTTGTAAGGGCTTTCCGCTTTCGGATCATTCAGCCGGTGCGCGTCAATGAGCTGGCGGGCGCGGGCCTGTTGCTCGCGACGCTGCTTTTCCGCTTCTCGCGCCTGATTCAATTGCCGATCCTGCTCACGCTTGCGAGCGGCTTCCGCTTCCGCCCGCTTCCGTGCTTCCGCTTGCTGCGCCGCTTCTTCGCTGGTCAGCGCCTTACCCTTCTTGCGCTGGAAATCCTGCTTGCGACCGTCAGAGTCCAGCTTTTTGGCCTTGTCCGCCGACACCAACCCCGCTTTCAGCAATTCATCGCGTAATGACATGACCGTTGACTCCCCTGCTCAATACAGAATCCGGGTGCGAATCGTGCCGTCAATTTCATCCAGCCGCTTTTTCAGTTGCAGGGTTTCGGCGCGTTCATGGCTGTCCACGTCAATCACCACATAACCAATTTTCGGATTGGTTTGCAGGTACTGTCCGGCGATATTGATCTGCTGCTCGGAAAAGACCGCGTTAATCCGCGACAGCACGCCGGGCTGATTGCGGTGAATATGCAGCAGCCGATGCTTGCCGGGATGTTCGGGTAAGGTGACTTCCGGGAAATTGACCGAACTGACGGTTGAACCGTTGTTGCTGTAGCGAATCAGCTTGCTGGCGACTTCCAGCCCGATATTCTGCTGCGCTTCCTCGGTGCTGCCGCCGACGTGTGGGTCAACAGCACATTGTCGAACCGGCGCAGCGGCGAGGTGAATTCCTCATCATTGGCTTTTGGCTCGTCCGGAAACACGTCCAGCGCCGCCCCGGCCAGATGCTTCTCATCCAACGCCTGCACCAGCGCGTCCACATCCACCACCGTGCCGCGCGCCGCGTTGATCAGACTGGCGCCCGGCTTCATCCGCGCCAATTGTTCGGCGCCGATCATCCGCCAGGTCTGCGGGGTTTCCGGCACATGCAGCGTCACCACGTCAGCGATTTCCAGCAGTGCGTCCAGCGAAGGCAGGGCTTGGGCATTGCCCAGCGCCAGCTTGGTTTCAATATCGTAAAACACCACCCGCATCCCCAGCGCCTCGGCCAGCAACCCGGTTTGGGTGCCGATGTGGCCGTAACCGACGATGCCCAGACATTTGCCACGCACTTCGTGAGAACCGGTTGCAGTCTTGATCCAGCCGCCGCGCCGCGCTACTGCGCTACGCTGCGGAATGCCGCGCAATAATAAAATGATCTCCGCCAATACCAGTTCCGCCACGCTGCGGGTATTGGAAAACGGGGCGTTAAAGACTGGAACGCCCTGTCCCTGCGCCGCATCCAGATCGACCTGATTGGTGCCGATGCAAAAACAGCCGACGCCAATTAAGCGAGGCGCCTGTTCAAGAACATTAGCCGTCAATTGAGTCGCGGAGCGAATCCCGACGATATAGGCGTCGCTAATCGCCTCCAGCAATTTCGCCTCCGGCAACGCTTTCTGCTGATAGTCTATGTTGCTATAGCCATCCGCCTGAAACGCCTCAACCGCGCTGGCATGAATGCCTTCCAGCAACAGAATCTTGATCTTGCTTTTGTCCAGTGAATTTTTGCTCATGAGTGCGCGGTCTCGCCAATGTTAGAATGTTGCTGAAAATAATCCCTCTAACCGAGGCTGGCAACCTTCCCCTTGCCGAGACGACAACCCATGCACACCCCGAATGATTCCACCGCCCTGCTCGACGGCATCCGCGCCTTTATCGAACCGGCCCACGTTCGCGCCGACCCGGACAGTAGCTTGAATTATGGCCGCGACTGGACCCGGCTCCATACGCCCAATCCGCTGGCGGTGGCCTTGCCGGGCACGGTGGAACAGGTGCAACAACTGGTGCGCTACGCCAACGACCACCGACTGGCGCTGGTTCCATCGGGCGGGCGCACCGGGTTGAGCGGTGGCGCGGTCGCTTGTCAGGGCGAAATCGTGGTCTCGCTGGAGCGGATGAATCACATCGTTCACTTTGATCCGACTGACCGCAGCGTGACCTGTCAGGCCGGAGTGGTGACCGAGGCGGTGCAGAATTTCGCCCGCGATCACGGCCTGCATTACCCGGTGGATTTCGCCTCACGCGGCTCCAGCCAGATTGGCGGCAATATCGCCACCAACGCCGGTGGGATCAAAGTGATTCGCTATGGCCTGACCCGCGACTGGGTGACCGGGCTGAAAGTGATTACCGGACGCGGCGATCTGCTGGATTTGAACCGGGGCCTGATCAAGAACGCCAGCGGTTACGACTTGCGGCATTTGTTTATCGGCAGTGAAGGCACGCTGGGGATCATTGTCGAAGCCACGTTGAAACTGACTCGCCCACTGCGTGAACCGCAGGTTATGGTGCTGGGAGCGCCGGACATGGATAGCGTGATGTCGCTCTATCATGTGTTTCGCAATAAAATGGAGCTTAACGCTTTCGAGTTTTTTTCCGAACTGGCATTAGGCCATGTACTGAATAAAGGATTAACGCGGCCTTTTGATGTTGCTACGCCTTATTACGTTCTAATTGAGTTCGACAACCCGGATCAATTGCACACCGATACCGCGCTGGCGCTATTTGAACATTGCGCCGAACAGGGCTGGCTGGCTGATGGCGTCCTCAGCCAGAGTGAAAGCCAGGCCCAGGATTTATGGCGACTGCGCGAAGATATTAGCGAGTCCATCTCCGGGCATTTTCCCTATAAAAATGACATTTCCATGCGCATTCCCAGGTTCCGGCTTTTATGGCCGAAGCCGATGCGTTACTGGCGCGGGAATATCCTGATTTTGAAGTGCTGTGGTACGGACATATCGGCGACGGCAATCTGCACATCAACATTCTTAAACCGGCGGATTTGGAAATAGGCGATTTCGCTCAGCAGTGTGGAACTGTCAGCGAACATCTGTTTACGCTCTTGCAGCGCCACGGCGGCAGTATCTCGGCTGAACATGGCGTCGGCCTGACCAAGAAACCGTATCTGCACTACACCCGCGACGACATTGAAATGAGTTATTTACGAGCGATTAAACAGGCGTTTGATCCCAATGGCATCATGAATCCAGGCAAGATTTTTGATTGACGCCGCTGAGTGATCTGATCAACCTCATCTGTTTCAGACTCGCCGCCTCATGGTCAACCGGACTTGCGAAACCTGCCGCTATGGCGATTTCGGCTATTCCGGCCATGAGGGGCTTTGCCGTCGCACCGCTCCAATCATTGTGCTGGCTTCTCCCAACACCGATCCGCATCCGATGACTCTTTGGCCAACGGTCAAGGTGTCGGACTGGTGCGGCGAGCATCAACTAAAAAATAGCGTCGGCTCCTAATCACTGCAATCCAATCGCGCTTTATCCAGCCAAGAATATGGAGATTTCAATCCAATGCTCACCCGCGATCAACTCTTTAGCCTGATCACTGATTTGGAATCGGATCGGATTGAGCGAACTGCATCCACGATAAAACTGGACAAATTCGCTGAAGCTATCTGCGCGTTTGCCAACGATTTACCCAATTATCGCCAGCCAGGTTATCTGCTCATTGGGGTCATGGATAATGGCGAATTATCCGGTTTGAAGGTCACTGATGATCTGTTAAAAAATCTTGGCGCTATTCGCTCTGATGGCAATATCCTGCCGCAACCCGCCTTAAACGTAACCAGTTTCAACTTCGACGAAGGGGATGTGGCTGTCGTTGAAGTTTTACCCTCTGACCTGTCGCCGGTGCGCTATAAAGGACGAGTCTGGATTCGGGTTGGCCCCCGCAGAGCGATTGCCAATGAGCAGGAAGAACGAATTCTGACCGAAAAGCGGGTCGCGCAAGCGCGATCTTTTGACGCCCAACCCTGTGCGGAAAGCACCCTCAGTGACCTTGCCCTGAGTCAATTTGAAGCCTATCGCTATGCCGCCGTTGATTCCGACACGATTGCCGCCAATCGTCGCTCGATTGAACTGCAACTGAGTTCACTACATTTTTTCAATCCCGCGCGAAGTTGCCCAACCCACGCTGGTATTTTGCTGTTTGGGAAAAACCCGCGCTATTTTTTACCTGGCGCTTATGTGCAATACCTGAAATTACCCGGCACTGATTTGACTGAAATTCCCGACGATCAGGCCGAAATTTCTGGGGATTTACAGTCAATCCTGCGCGAGCTGGAACTGCGGATCAAGGCGCTGATTCAATCCAGCCTCAGACCTGTTAATGGCTTACAGGAAAAAATCCTGCCTGATTATCCCGAATGGGCGCTGCGCGAACTCCTTTTGAATGCAGTCATGCACCGCAATTACGACAGCAATGCCCCAATCCGCTTTTATGTTTTCAGCGACCACATCGAAATCATGAATCCGGGCGGTCTTTATGGAGAAGCGACTCGCGAAAATTTTCCCAACCGCAATAGCTACCGTAACCCGATTATTGCGGAAGCCATGAAAACCTTGGGATTCGTCAACCGTTTTGGCTATGGCGTACAACGGGCGCAATCCTTGCTGGCCGCCAATGGCAATTCGCCAGCCATTTTTGGATTTGACCAAAACTCGGTGGTCGTCAGGATTGCACGGAGGAGAGGATGAAAACCATCGCTTTCTTTAACAACAAGGGCGGCGTAGGAAAAGCCACGCTGGTCTATCATCTTGCCTGGATGTTGGCTGACCACGGCATTGCCACCGTAGCGGTTGATCTGGATCCGCAAGCCAATCTGACCGCAATATTTCTGAATGAAGAGCGTCTGGAGCAATTATGGCCGGACGATAACCACCCGCAAACCGTATATGGCTCAATTCAGCCGATTTTGCGCGGTATTGGCGACTTTTCCAAACCGCATGTGGAGATGATCACTCCCCGGTTAGGAGTCGTGCCCGGCGATTTGGGGCTTTCCCTCTTTGAAGACAAACTCTCTGACGCCTGGCACCGCTGTCATGAGAGCTATGAATCGGCTTTTCGCGCCATGACCGCGTTTCATCGTCTGATTCAATCGGCCACCGAATGGGGAGCGGAATTGGCGCTGATTGATATTGGCCCCAATCTGGGCGCGATTAACCGCTCGGCGCTGATTGCATCCGATCAGGTCTGTCTTCCCCTTGCTTCTGATTTGTTTTCCCTGCAAGGGCTGAAGAACCTGGGTCCGACCTTACGCGACTGGCGTTCCATCTGGAACGATCTGCTTGCCAAAGCGCCATCCGCCCTGCCGATGCCCAAAGGAGCCATGCAGCCGGTCGGCTATATCGTCATGCAGCACGGCATTCGTGATTCGCGACCAGTTAAAGCTTATCAACGCTGGATGGAGAAAATCCCGGAGACTTATCGGGTTGCGGTGCTGGATGAAAAACCCACGCTCATCCTGCCCAAAGTGGATCAAGACCCTTACTGCCTGGCGCAGCTCAGGCATTACCGAAGCTTGATGCCACTGGCGATGGAAGTGCGTAAGCCGATGTTTTTTCTCAAATCTGCTGATGGCGCGATTGGCTCCCACATCGAAGCCGTCCAAAAATGTTATGACGATTTTCAACGGCTGGCTCAGCAGATCGCGCATAACGCCGGCATCGCCTTCACCAGCAACCATAGCAGTCTTATTTGAGTCGTTGACTGCGCAACGGGCTGGAAGCCCGTTCTACAAATACCGAGAGTTAATTTTCAACTTCATCGGCGGCTACGCCAAACACCCGCGCCCGTTCCATAATCGCGGTTGCCCAACACCGATGAGTCGCTGGTTCGCAAAAAACATCGCAGCGTTTGAATACCGCCGCCGCGCTGGGAGCCAATACCGCTGAGGCCATTTCGTAATCAGCGCGATTAACCCGGTACCAGTCCTTCAATTACTGGAATCTGTGAGGGATGAATAGCGGTTTTCCCGATCAGTCCATGCTGTAAATCCGCCATGACTTCCCGCGCCAACACCTCCGGCGTATCCAGCCGCTCAAACACTGGCGCACTTAACGAATAGCCCGCTGGATGAAAATGCACACCAGATCGGCAATCACGCTGCGCAACGGCGTATCATAAATCGTCGCGCCGCGCATCCGGCGAATACCTAATAGATTTAATAAGTCATTGCCGCCAATCCGCAAACCCAGCACCTGCTCGCTCAGCCCGCTATCTACCAGACGGTCGCGTAAAAACTCCATGCGCCGCCGATCAAAGACTTCAGCGGTTTCCAGAATCGGCAGCACATAATGACCATGCCGGTCATCCCAGACCCGCATCCAGTCGCCCATCGTGTGCGGACCGAATTTGGGCAATACAAAACCCTGAATCCGTTCAATTCCATCCATCCGCAATAAACGCCGCAATATCGCTGGACTGCGCGGTCGAATAAAGCGCAATAAAGGCCCTGATTTCAATTCTGGCAATAGATCCGCCAAATGGCTTAGCGCCGCTTCCAAATCACGTTCGTGGACTGCATCTTCGGTGCAAAAAATGACCGAACGCAATTCGGGCAGTTTCCAGCCGCCAGCAATGGCTGCCAAATCCAGCCGACTGGCAGGCGCATACAGCGATGCGCCCAGATTGATAGCCGAAAGAGCTGGTTTTAGTTCACCCAGCCCGGCATATAAATCATCCAGATCATCGTATTGAAAGGTGCGAAAACCGACAGGAATAGCGCTCATGACAAATCCTTGATCAGGGCGGTTGCTTGAATAGGCATCATGGTATCAATTATAACAGGCACCTTCTTTTCTTCAGCCAGACGGCGAAGATGTTCAACATCAGGATGATCCGGATCACGGAGCAACAATAAATCTGGCATGCGACGCAATAAAACCCGCGTCGCTTCGGCAACGCCCGGCTTAATAAAATTTCGGTCAGTAATGCGGTAATGAGTATGAATTTGCGCCAGAAATTCCACCATGCGCCGCCGTCGCTCCAATCGCTGATCGGGCTGATCCTGCACGGGCGTTGGCAACGCATCGGCGAAATGCGCACTGACCTGATCCAGAAACCAGCAGGAACGGTCATGCGCGGCAAATTCAGCATAAAACACACAACCATGAAAATCAGCCGGGCCAATCGCGCCATTAAGAATCGAACGGCTGGTCAGCCCAGAAACCGTAGCGTTGAGAATACCGCTGGGAATGGCGTAATCATCATCGGTAGCGGCCACATCGGCAACGCCGCCAATATCCGACACCACATAGAGTTTCTCGACCAGTTGCTCAGATTGGCAGGCATTCCAATCGCGCACGGCTTGCCGCAACTCCTCGCTAATCACCCCTTGGCGGTCCAGCCATCCACAAAAACCAATCCAGCCGGGTCTCGCTGTTCGCGCCGCAGAATAAATTGCAGCGCATTCTGATCAATGCCCCGGTCGCGAATAATGGAAATCGAATAATGGCGGGCGTCGGCATCGCCCAAGTCACGCAGAGCGCGGACTAACAGCGCGCCAATCGGCGTCCCGGCGCGAGCCAGCGACACGATGGTGATTGGCTGCGGCCGGGTTGCCGCGAGATGGTGGGCCAATCCTAGAATCTCCGCCGCCAGCCGCCCGGCGTACCGCACGGTCAACGCCTCGAACAGGCGCAGATAATCTGCATCCGGCGCTCGCTCCGGGGCCAGCATTTCGCTGTAATGACGCTGGCCTGACTGAATCAGGCGCTCCTTGGTCGCCACATCCACCCGCTCCATGCTGATCGGTTTCAGCAGAAAAATGGTGTCCTGGGGCCGATAGCTGCCGCTAAACAGGGTCATCAACGGGACTTGCCTCCACTTGAATGTCTTTATTACAGTAACCGCCTGATCATTACCGTTGCATTGCAGCATAGCGCCAGGCGGGTCTAAACCGATTTTCGATCAGCCATGCCGCCCCCACGTTTCAGTCTGAATCTGGCTGGCTTTGGGCACGAGGGCGAAATCGCAGGCGCTCAAAAACGGGATGTCGGTCAGGCTATCGCCCGCGCCAATGGTCAAAATCGGCCCGTCCCGCTCCAGTTCCGCCGCCACTCGCCGCACCGCATCCTGCTTTTGTGCGCCCCGCACCATCAGCGCCAGATTGTTGCCGTTGTAGTGCAAATCCAGTTCCGGCGGCAATCCGGTCTTTTGCAACCAGGCCCGCAACCGCAGCAAGGCCGCGCCATCATCATCGGACTTGACTGAAACATAGGTCAGCCATTCATCCACCGAATGACTTTTGACCCGATAACCGCCCGCCGTCGCATCGGCGCTCAACCGGGCGGCCAGACTCCATAACAGCGGTTGCGCCGCCACCAGCAAGGGCCGCACCTGGGTATACCACCAGGTCGGCAATTGGCCGTCGGGCTGGCGAATCACCGCGCCATGATGCGTAATCCGCCACGAGTTAAAGGCGATATCCACTCGCGCCAGCGCATCCTCGGTGCGGCCCGTCACTGGAATGACCGTCCCCTGCTCCAGCCACAACGCCAGCAGCCGTTGCTGAGCGCGGGTCACGAACGACACCACCCGGCCTGCCCGATCCGTGGCAATCGGCGTCACCGGCTCATCCGGCGGACACTTGGGCGCGGTTTGCAAAATGGTGTCGTCAAGGTCGAGAAAGATCACCAGGCGCGGCATGTTTCCTCCACGGCAAGCGCCAGCCCGCCCAGATCGTCGGCCAGGGAATGCGCCGCCAGCATGGCGGGATGTTCATAGACAATCACCGGCCAGCGCGCCGGTTCGAGGTTATAAAGATAGTTGGGAATGCCATCGCCATAGTTATCGGCGAACTCGCAACGGCTGGCAATCGCATCGCCGACCAGAATCGGTGAGCGGGTGGTGGATTGATAGCACACGTCATAACCCTCCTGTTCGAACATCAAGGCCATCCGAAATGGGGTATAGGCATACTCGCCGGTGCCGATAATGGTCAGCGGCTGCTCACTGGCTCTCACTCTGATCTGCTGCCACTGAGGGCTAAAGTCGGTGCGCCAGCGTCCAGCCACCACTCCAATCCGGGCCGGATCGGTCACCCAGTCATCATGAGCGCGATGCGGACAGGCAATCACTGGCGGCAGGAGCGGCGGCGGAAATTCCGGGTTGGGTTCAAACTGGAAGTCGCCTTCCACCAGCGCCGGAAATAACAGTGGGCGTTGCAGCAGCGCAGTCAATTCCTGCTGCTGCGCCTCGCTCAGCCAGTTGGTGATACAGGCCAGCGCCACCTGCTCAATCGCCGGATTCATCCGCAAACAGGCGCCAGCCAGTTCCGCCAAAGTCCGGCCCGTCGAAATCTCATCATCCACCAGCACCAAGGTTCGCACCGCCCGAAATAACGGTTGCAACGCCGGATCGGGCAGATAAACCGCATGATCCGGGGCGTGACTGTGGCACTCGTCGAAACCGAAGGCCAAAGGCCGCGACAACTGATAGCGCGTGGTTTGCAGATACAGAATGTCATCGCGCCCGGCTTGCAACGCCGCTTCCTCAGCGACCCCGCGCCCCAGGGCCGTTGCTGTTTCCGCCATGCCAATCACCAGCACGGGCCCCGGCAAATCGGCAATTTTCGCGGCCAGCCGGGCATGAATATCCCGCATCACGCTGGGCCGAACCGGCCAGTGCTTGCCCAGCACCTTGCTGACGAACAGATAAAGCCGTCGGGGATTCTGGCGGGTGGCGTAGGTTAAACACTCGTCCAGCGCCAGTTCTTCGCGCCGAATAGTTATCGCCAACCGTCCAGCTTGAATCGGGATCGTCACGCTGCGCATCGCTGCTCCATCAAAAATGCCTGTGAATGAAAAATTTCCAGGACTTTCGCTAAACCCTTAAATTCGTCATACCCGCGAAAGCGGGTATCCAAGCTTTTCAGCGGGTTACTGGATTTCCGCCTACGCGGGAATGACGGAAAGGGAAAGTCCCAATTTCATGACGGCAATGCCACCGCCTGCTCAACCTTGGCGACACGCACCCCATCAGTCGGCCACGGGATGTCCGCTTCCTCCACTGCGCCAGTCAGCCGTCGCAACAGCCAGTACGGCAGGTTCAACCCGGCCTGACAGGCCATGTCAATGCCGCCCGACATGCGCGGATTCACTTCCAGAAAGCATTGTTCACGCCACCCGTCGGGGTGAATACGTTCGCGGGTCTGCACATTGACCAACCCGTTGAGACCAAAAGACGCAATGGCGCAGCCCGCGATATGCCGCCCTTCCGGGTCATCTTCGATCAGTTGCCAGCGCCCGCGCGCCTGAGCCGGCTTTCGACGCACTACCGCCCGCACCAGCCGCCCTTCATGCGCCAGACAGTCTATCGAACGCTCATCGCCCGGCAGATACTCCATCACCAGAAATGGCCGCTGCCCGTCGGCCAGCGCCAGCAGTCCGGCAAATTCGGCGCTGCCCACGGTGAAATGATCATTGGCTAAAAAGCGATCCAGCGGGCGCTTGTCATCGTCAATCACCCGAAATCCCAGACCGTAGATGGATCGCACCGGCTTGACGCAGAGCCGTTGATTGCCACGATCCAGCAGCAGCGTCCGCGCCGCGTCAAATTCGGCGGCGGTGGCGACGGTCAGCGTGTAGGGCATGGGCACTCCAACGTCCGCCAACCGGGCGTTGGCGCGGGCTTTATCCTGCACTGTATGCAAGGTTTCGGTGTCAGGACAAGGCAAGATCAGCCGCACGCCAGCAGCGGCGAAACGGGCCTGCTCATCCAGCAGCAACGACCAATGGCCTTGCGGCCAGACCCAACTGAAATTCCGCTCCCGGCACAACGTCAGCAGCCAGTCCAGAAAAATCTCAGGATCTGGCTGGGTCGGCTCCAGTCCAAACCAGTCGGCGACCAGACACAACGGGGTATGCTCAGTGGCATAAGTCGCCCCCAGATGAAACTCGCTGGGCGTCATCGCCCGATGAATCAGGGCAATGGCGTCGCGCACATTGGACAGGCCGCGAGTCAGCAGCACACGGGTGGTCATCAGCGGCCTCGCAACCCATTGACGCCGGAACGATGGCCGCGACAACGGGCGCTGCAAGCCTTCGCTTCATGCCAGCAGGTCGCCCATTTTTTGCGCCAGACGAACAAACGGGCGCAAATCGGGCCATTTTTTTCAGGTAAACAGACTTTTTTCATCAGTATTCATCAGGTTCATTTTCAGATATAACCCCGCTGACCATCCCGATCAGAGCCAGGGCGCTGCCAAATTCAATCCGCTCCCACTGTATTTTTGGGCATGGTCTGGCTAATACTAAAAAAGCCCTACCGACCCCTACCGAGGAGATATTGCATGAATCCATTCAAAACGCTCACCGCCGCCGCTACTGTTGCATTACTGACCACCGCTGGCGTTGCTCACGCGGGCGCCACACTGGACGCGATCAAGAAGAACGGCGTCATCAAATGCGGGATCAGCGATGGTCTGCCCGGCTTCTCCTACGCCGACGAAAAAGGCAACTATAGCGGGATTGACGTGGATGTGTGCCGCGCTGTCGCCGCTGCGCTGTTTGGCGACGCGACCAAGGTCAAATTCACCCCGTTGACCGCCAAGGAACGCTTCACCGCGCTGCAATCCGGCGAAATTGACGTGCTGTCGCGCAACACCACCTGGACCTCCAGCCGCGATTCCGCCCAGGGCTTGAACTTCGTCGGCGTCACCTATTACGACGGCCAGGGCTTTCTGGTCAACAAAAAGCTGGGCGTCAAGAGCGCCAAGAAGCTGGACGGCGCGACGGTGTGCGTTCAGGCCGGCACCACGACCGAGCTGAATCTGAGCGATTATTTCCGCGCCAACAAGATGAAGCTCACCCCGATCAGCTATGACAAATCCGACGAAAGCGCCAAATCGTTGGAAGCGGGCCGCTGCGACGTGCTGACCTCCGACCAGTCCCAGCTTTACGCCCAGCGCATCAAGCTGGCCAAGCCGGATGATTACATCGTACTGCCAGAAGTCATCTCCAAGGAACCGCTGGGGCCATTGGTTCGCCACGGCGACGATGACTGGTTCGATATCGTCAAGTGGTCGCTGTTTGTCATGGTCAATGCCGAAGAGCTGGGCATTACCTCCAAGAATATCGAGGAGATGAAAAAATCCACGAATCCCGACGTGAAGCGGCTGCTGGGCGTGGAAGGCGACAAGGGCAAGGATTTCGGTCTGCCGAACGAGTGGATGGCGACAGTCATCAAGCAGGTGGGCAATTACGGCGAGATTTTTGAGCGCAATGTCGGCAAGGGCAGCGCCCTCAAAATCGAACGCGGTCTGAATGCGCTGTGGAATCAGGGCGGTCTGCAATACGCGCCGCCGATCCGCTAATCGCAGGAGATCACTAACTCCGCCAGCCCCTCTCTCGAACCGGGAGAGGGCAATTCCTATCCCTGCGCTTACTAAGAATTTACGGGAACCCATGACCGACGCCGAACCTTACCCCGGTCAAGCCGCCGCTCTGGAACAATCCGCAGTTCCGGGCGATTGCTTTTCAGGCTATCGCCCTCATCGCCATCGTCATTTTTGGCTGGACTATTTTTCAGAATACCCAAACCAATTTACGCCAACTGGGCATTGCTTCCGGCTTCGGTTTTCTGTCTTCGCCGTCCGGTTTCGATATTGTGCAAAGTCTGATTCCTTATTCCGCCACCTCCAGCTATGGCGCGGTGTTCTGGGTCGCCCTGCTCAATACCTTGCTGGTTTCGATATTAGGGATTGTTCTGGCTACCCTATTAGGGTTCTTTATCGGTATTGCCCGCCTGTCGAAAAACTGGCTGATTTCCCGGCTGGCGCTGGTTTACATTGAAATCTTCCGCAATATCCCGCTGCTGCTGCAAATCTTCTTCTGGTATTTCGCCGTATTGCGGGCCATGCCCGGACCGCGCCAAAGCCTGAATCTGGGCGACGCCATCTTCCTGAACATTCGTGGCCTGTATCTGCCCGCGCCGCAATTCCAGCCCGGCTTTGGAGTAGTATTGGCAGCATTAGCGCTGGCGATTGGGTTGGTCGTCTTTCTGGCGCGATGGGCGCATCGGCGGCAAATGGCGACCGGACAACAATTTCCGATTTTCTCAGCTTCGCTGGCGCTGCTGGCAGGACTGCCGCTATTGACGTTCTGGCTGGCCGGTTCGCCGCTGGTGTGGCAACTCCCACAACTGGAAGGGTTCAATTTTCAGGGCGGTTGGGTGGTGATCCCGGAAATGGCTTCACTGGTGCTGGCGCTGTCCATTTACACCGCCGCCTTTATTGCGGAAATTGTCCGCGCCGGGATTCAGGCGGTCAGTCACGGCCAGACCGAAGCGTCATTCTCGCTGGGCATTAATTCCAGTAAAACCTTGCGGCTGATTATCCTGCCGCAGGCGCTGCGGGTGATCATTCCACCGCTGACCAATCAATATCTCAATCTGACCAAAAACTCCTCATTAGCCGCCGCGATTGGCTATCCCGATCTGGTCTCATCCTTTGCCGGCACGGTGCTGAATCAGACCGGTCAGGCCATTGAGTGCATTGCGATTACGATGGCGGTTTATCTGACGATCAGCCTGCTGATTTCGCTATTGATGAATACCTATAACCGGCGAGCCGCCCTGGTGGAGCGTTAAGCATGGCCGAACCTCGCATTCCCCATCCCGATCTGCCGCCGCCCGCCACCACTATTGGCGCCATCGGCTGGATCCGCCGCAATCTGCTGTCCTCCCCGCTCAACGCCGTGCTGACATTACTGGCGATATATCTGCTCTTGATCAGCATTCCGCCGCTATTTAGCTGGGCGATCTGGAATGCGCACTGGATCGGCGACAGCCGCGAAGCCTGCGCCGACGACGGCGGCGCCTGCTGGGTGTTTATCCGGGTTCATTTCGAGCAATTCATGTACGGCTTCTACCCGGAAGACCAACGCTGGCGGGTCAAACTGGCATTGATTCTGCTCATTCTCGGCGCCGCGCCGCTGTTTATCCGCAATGTGCCAGGCAAAAGCAAAATGCGGCTGGGACTCAGCCTGCTGGCGATTTATCCAGTGATCGCCTTTATCCTGTTCAAAGGCGGTTTATTCGGCCTGTCCGCCGTGGACACCAATAAGTGGGGCGGCTTGTTATTGACCCTGGTTATTGCCGGAGTCGGAATGACTGCCGCTTTACCACTGGGCGTATTACTGGCGCTCGGTCGCCGCTCAAAAATGCCCGCCATTCAAACGATCTGCGTGACCTTTATCGAATTCTGGCGTGGCGTTCCACTGATTACGGTGCTATTCATGTCCTCGGTGATGCTGCCGCTGTTTCTGCCCGCCGGAGTGAGTTTCGACAAACTGTTGCGGGCGCTGATCGGCGTGACCCTGTTTCAGGCGGCTTATATGGCTGAAGTCGTGCGCGGCGGGTTACAAGCCATTCCCAAAGGCCAAATCGAAGCCGCCGCCGCGCTGGGCATGGGTTACTGGAAAACGATGGGGCTGATCATTTTGCCGCAGGCGCTGAAACTGGTGATTCCCGGCATCGTCAACACCTTTATCGCCCTGTTCAAGGACACCTCGCTGGTTTTAATTATTGGCCTGTTCGATCTGATGAACATTGTCCATAACGCCACCACCAACCCGGACTGGCTGGGCTTTTCCACCGAAGGTTATGTATTCACCGCTTCGGTGTACTGGCTGTTCTGTTTTGGCATGTCCAGCTACAGCCAGAACCTGGAAAAACGGCTGCATACCGGCCATAAACGCTAGAGGAATTGTTGTCATGCCCGAATCGTCATCCGCCGCCACTCCCAAGCCGCTTTCTGATCAGGTCATGATTCAGATGGAAGGCGTCCACAAATGGTATGGCGCTTTCCATGTTCTCAAGGACATTAATCTGACCGTCCAGAAAGGCGAGCGCATCGTTATTTGCGGCCCATCCGGTTCTGGAAAATCCACCACCATTCGCTGCATTAACCGGCTGGAGGAATACCAGCGCGGGCGAATCGTGGTCAGCGGTCAGGAATTAAGCAATGACGTGAAACAGATTGAACAAATCCGCCGGGAAGTGGGCATGGTGTTCCAGCATTTCAATCTGTTTCCGCATTTAACGGTATTGGAGAATTGTGCGCTGGCGCCAATTTGGGTGCGCAAACTGCCGCGCAAGGAGGCCGAGGCGATTGCCATGAAGTATCTGGAACGGGTCAAGATTCCCGAACAGGCGCGCAAATATCCAGGTCAATTGTCCGGCGGTCAGCAACAACGGGTCGCCATTGCCCGCAGCCTGTGCATGAATCCCCAGATCATGCTGTTTGACGAACCGACTTCGGCGCTGGACCCGGAAATGATTAAGGAAGTGCTGGATACCATGATTGGACTGGCCGAAGACGGCATGACCATGATTTGCGTCACTCACGAAATGGGCTTTGCGAAAACCGTCGCCCATCGCGTGATCTTTATGGATAGCGGCGAGATTATCGAGGAGAAGCCGCCGGAGCAGTTTTTCACTAATCCGGAGTCGGATCGCACCAAGCTGTTTTTGAGTCAGATATTGCACAATTGATAGTGTAAAAACCGGCTTATCGACTACACGGGCAGGAGGCCCGCGCCACACCGGAAATCTGCAATGTCCGCCACCCACTTTAATACCCGGAATGACACCTTCCGTACACTGATGGGAAATGGTTTCACCTATTGGATTCCTCGCTTTCAGCGCGACTACAGTTGGACCGAGGATGAATGGGAAGATTTATGGCTGGACCTTCAGGGAACGATTAAAGAAGGCGGTGAACCGGCCCATTACATGGGCTATCTGGTTCTGCAATCGCACGATGATAAATTCTTCGAGGTGATTGATGGTCAGCAGCGCCTCACCACCATAAGCCTGATCGTGCTGGCCGTGCTAAAAAATCTCCAACGACTGGTGGAAGAGGGCAAAGACGCTGACCGCAATACAATGCGCTCTACTCAGATTCGCCAGACCTATATCGGCTATCTCGATCCGGTCACCCTGGTTTCACGCTCCAAACTGACCCTGAATCGCAATAACGACAGTTACTATCAGACCTATCTGGTTCCGCTGGGCCACCTGCCTCAGCGCGGATTCCGTGCATCGGAACACAGCCTGCGCAAGGCGTTTGAGTGGTTTGATCGGCGGGTGCGCGACCATGCCCGGCAGCGTGGCGGCGATGAAGGCGTGTCCTTGGCTACTCTGGTTGAAACCATGAGCGACCGCCTGTTCTTCACCGTCATTACGGTCACCGACGAATTGAACGCCTACAAGGTGTTCGAGACGCTCAACGCTCGCGGCGTGCGCCTTTCCGCCACTGATCTGCTAAAAAACTACCTGTTTTCGGTCCTGCATCGGGGCGATCAGCATGAGCATGAGATGAAAGCCTTGGAGAATCGTTGGGAGAACATGGTAGGCCGCCTGGGCAGCGAGAGCTTCCCGGACTTCCTCAGCGTCCACT